>PIVM01000614.1 GCA_003353945.1 Gammaproteobacteria bacterium | reverse complement strand
ACCGGAAACAGCGTATTCATAGGCGGTGGAGCAGGTGCCAATGATGATTTTAATGATCACGAAAGTGTGGCTATCGGCGATTCTGCACTCTATTCCAACACGATAGGACGTTGGAACACCGCAACTGGATATCATGCCTTATATTCCAATATGGAAGGAGAGGCTAACACAGCAACTGGATACTATGCCTTACAAGCTAACACCGGAGAGGTGAATACGGCTCATGGTTCTCGGGCGCTCCGTTCCAACACCACAGGAAGTGAGAATGTAGCCAATGGTGCATCGGCACTCTTTTACAACAAGACAGGAAATTACAATGTGGCTATCGGTCGTCAGGCACTCTACTCGAACACCGATGGAGTAGGTAACACCGCAACCGGATACCAGGCCTTATATGATAACAAGCAAGACTATAATACGGCTCATGGTTATCAGGCGCTGCGTGGAAACATTACAGGGGATAATAACACCGCCATCGGATACAATGCTGATGTATCAACAGGCGCACTAACAAATGCCACAGCGATTGGGGCAAATTCGCTTGTAAGTCAGAGCAACAGTCTTATACTTGGCAATGATGCTGATGTGGGCATAGGCACTAGCACTCCGCTTGAGAAACTTCATGTTGTTGAAAATATAGTCATAGACAGCGGAAGGCTTGAATTTATAAACACTGGAAACAGCGTATTTATAGGCCTTAACGCAGGAAAGAATGATGACTTTTCAAATCATAACGGCGTTGGAATAGGCTTAGGTGCATTAGCTAACAATATTACGGGGACTGGTAATACTGCCATAGGTTATAAGACCCTCAACAAAAATACTGAAAGTAATTATAATACCGCCACAGGTTATTTCGCACTCTTGAACAATGTAGGGGCTGCAAATACAGCTTATGGCACACACGCACTCCTTAACAACACTACAGGTACTCATAATGTTGCTATTGGTTATAAGGCAGCAATTAATGCCTTATCGGGAGACAATAATATCGCCATCGGTCGCAATGCGCTTGCTAACAACCGTACAGGGGATGCTAACACCGCCATCGGAGACAATGCTAATGTATCAACAGACGCACTAACAAACGCAACAGCGATTGGTGCAAACTCACTTGTAAGCCAAAGCAACAGCCTTGTACTTGGTAATGCCGCCGATGTGGGTATCGGTACAAGTACACCGACTAATAAACTTGATGTGGATGGCTTAATCCGTATGAGAGAGGGGGCAGCTGCCGGTTATATTGCTGTTTCAAATGCTGATGGG
>PIVM01000080.1 GCA_003353945.1 Gammaproteobacteria bacterium | reverse complement strand
AAGGTGAAAGTTACCGCAAAGCACACCAACTAGCCAAAAACAGTTCAAGCAGGAGTAAGACAACTAAGCGGCCATCCTAATTGTCGCGAAACCGGCCACGATAGTTGACGCCAGACACTTAATTAATTCGAGGTGTGGCCGTTAATTATGTGTCCACTTAAAAAATGGTATTTTCCAGATCAATCCAGCAGGCAATCAATGTGTGGCCATCGATTACCTGAGGTGGCCCTGCCCGGTGGCTTTTTAGGCCCAAGCTCCTCAGAAGTCTTTCAACGCCAATGGGTGATACGCTGATCATGCGTTTGGCCCCTTGAGCTTTCGCATGCCTTATGGCCTCTTTAAGAAGCTGTGCTGTTGTGGGGGCTGATAACTGACCTTGTTTTCTATCTGAAGGTTCGTTCGGGTTGATACTGGTAAAACGGGATAGCTCCCAAATATCTGCTGATTTTGGTGGCGGCATGCCATTTAACAGTTCGGGGAATACGGTTTCAAGCAGGTAGGGAAACGTTGTCGGTAATAGCCTGGCGCAACCTATAATATTCTGATCGCTGTCATCGGCGATGACATAGACAGTCTCTTCATGGTCAAATTCATCTGTCTCTACGCCATAGGGTGTATTTAGCGCCCAACCCAACTGTTCAACAAAAACCTGATAACGATAATTAAACAGTTTACTCTTCGTGCTCTCAGATAGACTGTTCGAGCTTCCCCCAAAAAATTGCATCGTGACCCTCCTATTGAAAAGGAGGCTCTTTATATACGGTGTACACCGGTTTGAATGCTGTCAGATCTGACAGTTGCTAGGAGTACTTTTCTCTAATATGGGCGTCGACCGTCTCTTCCCAATCCAGCATGACTGCGAAGGTTTTAATGAGCATGAGGTTTTCTTTCATCTCAAAATCTTTGGCGTTCTTATCGATTATCTGAATATTGCTGAATGGGTATCCCACGATTGCATACTGTGGTTTTCTGCTGTTGTAGGAAAGGCGCCATTCCCAACCGATTGAGATACGAGGCTGTGATCGAGACAGCCACTCTGTATAGCCTTTCATGGTATCGAGACTGTCAACGATTTGGATGGAGGTAGATTCTTCATAGTGAAAGTCTGATATGAGATGTTCAAGGCGAACAGGCAAAAGTTCATTAAATGTGAATCGCAAGTACCCATCTTGTGGTAGGCTGTTTTATGGTGAAAGAGTAGACACATTAATCCCTGTGAAATTGCCTGCAGTGAATAGGATTATATAGTCATCCCTTCTTTGAGGTAGATGCTAATTCTGACAGTTAATGAAAAAAGGAAGAATAATTGGAACCTTGGTTTGAAGAGCAATTACAGATGTTGCTATTGTCAAAAGATCAGGATGACTTTACGGCAGGAATCACAAAAGCAATTGAGAGGCTGGAATTTGAGTATTACTCCTATGGACTGCGCGTTGCCGTCCCGATTACCCAACCAAGGTATGAGCTGAGAAATAATTATCCCCTTGAGTGGCAGGTGCACTATGAAAAGCAAGGGTACCTGGAAAAGGACCCAACCGTCTTGCATGGTATTAAATCAAATATCCCTATTGTTTGGGAAGAATCCCTCTTTGAAGGGGCCAGAGAGTTATGGGAAGAGGCCAACTCTCATGGACTAATAGAGCGGGTGGGTGCAGTCGGCTAGGTTAAATCATAGTGCCGTTGGCATGCTTACCCTGGCTCGATCTGAAGATTCTTTGTCTCCTGCCGAGTTATCCACAAAAACGCCTTTACCGAGCGCCTACCCTTATTTTCAAGGTGAAATCCTGGTGAGAGAAGCGTTAAGGACGCTCGCGGATTTCTGCGAAAACCTCGATTTCTTGGTCATCACGAATAAGCGAGATACGAATTTTTTGACCGGGTGGCATGTTGGCAACCTGCTGCATGACACGATAGGCTTGAGTTGTGGCAGTACCGTTGATGGCTGTCATCAGATCACCGGGCAAAATGCCGGCTTTCGCCGCCGGACCTCGTGGATGGGTGCCGCTAATGAGAATACCATTTGTGGTGGTGGTGCCGGTTTGTGCCGAGTAACGTCTAAGGTCTCGCCCCTCAATGCCTAGCCATCCGCGGATTACCCGGCCATAACGCACAATATCCAGCATGACTTTTTCGGCGATGTCGATAGGGATGGCCAGTCCAATGCCCTGTGATCCGCCAGATTTGGAGAGAATAGCACTGTTGATACCAATCAGGTTTCCAGCGGCATCAATCAGTGCTCCCCCGGAATTACCGGGATTAATGGCAGCATCGGTCTGGATGAAATTTTCATAGGTATTGATATTCAGGCCGTGGCGACCGGTGGCACTAATAATGCCTTGTGTGACGGTTTGTTCAAATCCAAATGGGTTGCCGATGGCAAGTACAATGTCGCCCACTCTCAAGGTACTGGTATCACCAACAGGTGCTGTGTTAAGTTGTGGTAGATCAATTTTCAATACCGCCAGATCAGTATCTGCATCAACACCTTCCACGTCGGCCAGTGTTTCCCGACCGTCGAATAAGGCCACTAAAATCTGGTCTGCATCTTTGATGACATGATGATTAGTGAGAATGTAACCATCTTTGCTCACAATGACACCGGAGCCCAAGCTGCGTTGAATGCGTTCTTGTTGAGGAATATTGCTTCGGTCAAAAAAATGCCGGAAAATCGGATCGTTGAACAGCGGATGAATACGCTGGCGAATGAGCTTGCTGGTGTAAATATTGACTACTGCGGGTGCAGTCTTATCTACTGCAGGCGCGTAGGAGCTAGTATGAGCCGGTTTTGTCTGGTCGCTGGGTGCGGCGGTTTGTAGTGGATTGATCTGTAGAATCAATAATGCCAGAAGTAGTCCGCAAACGATGGGCCAGACAAGAAATTGAGCAATATTTTTCATTATCACTATGCCAAAATAGAGAATATAGTCAGAGTTTCTTTTGTAGCTTTCATTGTGGTGAGAAAAAGCATGAGCGTATCCATTCAACAGTTAATGGCACATTGTAGTGACATTTTGCAGCCTCAGCAGTTCAGCGATTATTGTCCTAACGGTCTGCAAGTGGAAGGTTGTGACACCATTCATCGCCTGGTCACCGGTGTGACGGCCAGTCTGGCATTATTGGAGCGTGCAGTACAGAGCAGGGCTGAAGCGATTTTGGTCCATCACGGTTATTTCTGGAAGGGTGAGGCGCAATGCATTACCGGTATGCGTAAAAAGCGACTTAGCTTGCTGCTGGAAAAGGATGTCAACCTGATTGTTTATCACTTGCCGCTGGATGCGCATCCGGTCTTTGGCAATAATGTGCAATTAGCCAACCGGTTGGGAATAGAGATTGACGAAGACTATGACGGTGGTGTGGTTTATCGTGGACGAATAAGTAAGCCGTGCACAGCCCAGGCATTTGCTGAACACATTGGTCATAGCCTGGAGCGCACACCCCTGTGGATTGATGGCGGCAAGCACTCGATCAGTACAGTGGCCTGGTGCTCAGGAGCTGCGCAGTCTTATATCGAGCAGGCCGTGGCGTTGGGCGTTGATGCGTTTATCAGTGGTGAAATTTCAGAAGCCACCGTGCATGTTGCCAGGGAGAGCGGTATTCATTATTTTGCGGCTGGGCATCACGCGACAGAGCGTTATGGTGTACAAGCTCTCGGTAAGGAGTTGGCATGCCAGTTTGACATTGAGCACACCTTTATCGATTGTGATAATCCGGTTTGAGATACATTTGCTCAATTGTAGATCCGCAATTGAGCAGAGCTTCGTCATTCTGATGGGCTTTCAGTTTGGTATTGGCTTCTCTTTCAAGACGGCTTCAGGTGTGGGTGAGCGGCTTGTGGCTTCATCGTCTGTATTGACTTTTTCCAATCCATATTCTTCGTTGAGCATACCTCTGTCGTAGGGTGTCGATTTGGGGGCGTAGTCCAGAGGTTGGCTGTGCGCAATTTCTTCTTCCGAGATGAAGCCATCTACCGGCGGTAATTTGGTCAGGATGGGATTATTGTCATAAGCATCTTTACAGAGGTTTTGGGCGCCACTGGCCAAATGATTGTGCACATCACGGTAGCTTTTTGCTAATTCCCCGAGTAAGTCGGCAGTTTTTGTAAAGTGTTCTGTTACCTCTTGTTGGAAGTTTTTTAGCTCGTCCTGTTTATCATTTAAGTGTTTTTCCAAGTCACGATTTTTCTTTTTGCTGGGTGTAAGTCGCAAAATTACCGTAGTAGCGGTGAAGCCGCCTGCGATAAAACAAAAAATACCAATTAACCAGATCGAACCGCTAGCCACAAATGTCTACCTCCGCCAGTTGATATGTTCGCCATTAGCGTGCAGTAAAGCTCTAAATTGCTTATGGCATTTAACAGCAAGTATACCGTTACCGGGCGAGCGGATGTAGTATTTATCATTAGATACGCTCATCAATTTGCCTAATTGCTCGGCGAACGGTACAGTTGCTGCCCTTCAAGAATCCACAATACCCGGATGCACATATGATGAAGTTCGCTGATGTGCTCACCAGAAGGGATTTTTTGACGAATTCCATTGATAAAAAAGGCCAAACACAGGGCTTTCAGACAGCATTTGAGACCTGATATGTGGGTTTATGGTCGGAAGTAGGGGCTGGCATGACACCGCTTGCAAAATATCAGCGTGATTTGCAGGAACGACACTTTCAAGAGGACCGTTCGCAGGAGCAGGCTGTAGTTTACCTGCAGGAATTATTTGAGCGACTACAGCAGGAGCCTGTTCCTGTTATAGCAGCAGTGCCTCCTCAACGGCGGTTTGTTCGATTATTGGACCGATTTGCCAGCAAAAAGTTACCGCCTGAATTCATTCAGGGGCTGTATTTTTGGGGTGGCGTGGGTCGCGGCAAAACGTATCTGATGGATCTGTTTTACGAAAGCTTGCCCTTTGATGACAAAATGCGGGTCCATTTTCATCGCTTTATGCGCCGTATTCATCGCGATTTAAAAAGTTTGGCAGGGCAAAAAAACCCTTTGAGCCTGGTCGCTCAGCGCATTGCGGACGAAACACGGATTATCTGCTTTGATGAATTCTTTGTTTCTGATATTACGGATGCCATGATTCTCGGAGGATTGTTTGAGCACTTGTTTAGTCGTGGTGTCGTCCTGGTGGCGACCTCAAATATTGTTCCCGATGAGCTCTATAAGAATGGCTTGCAGCGTCAACGTTTTCTGCCGGCAATTGAATTGCTGAAAAAGCATACTCGCGTTGTCAATGTTGATGGTGGAAACGATTATCGCCTCAGGGCGCTGGAGAGGGCTGAGCTGTACCATACGCCGCTGGATGTGGCTGCCGATATCAGTTTGAAGCGCAGTTTCGATAGTTTATCGTCGGAGCCAGGTAAGCAGTTAGAGCAAGTGGAGATAGAAGGGCGATGGTTACAGTCGCGTTATTGTGCGGAAGATGTTATATGGTTTGATTTTGCCGAGTTGTGTGATGGGCCGCGCAGCCAGAATGACTATATTGAGATTGCTCGTATTTACCATGCTGTATTGGTTGGCAATATTCCTGCTTTGGGACCCGAACAGGACGATCAGGTGCGGCGGTTTGTCAATTTGATTGATGAGTTCTATGATCGTAACGTCAAGTTGGTTGTTTCTGCAGCCATGCCTCTTGATCAGCTCTACAGTGGCGGACGTTTAAGCTTTGAATTTGAGCGCACCCGCAGTCGTTTGTTGGAAATGCAGTCTCATGATTACTTGGCCAGGCAGCACCGACCCTGAGCATCAACATGTGATTGCGAAAGAGCTCAAAACCGCTTGCTAGGCTATGAGGCTTAGTGTAGTATTCGCGCTCTTTTAAATCTGAGCGGTCCCATTGTCTTAGGCAGGAATCAGGAATAATGAAAACCTATAGTGCTAAACCCAACTCTGTTGCACAAGAGTGGTATGTTGTTGATGCAGCAGATAAAACGTTGGGTCGTCTGGCCAGTGAAATTGCGCATCGGCTGCGTGGTAAGCATAAGCCTGAGTACACCCCGCACATGGACACGGGGGATTACATTGTTGTCGTCAACGCAGAAAAAGTCGCTGTGACGGGTAATAAGGCTGCAGCCAAAATGTATCACCGTCATACGGGATATCCTGGTGGGCTGAAATCTATCTCATTTGAGAAATTGATTCTAAGAGCTCCAGAGCGTGTTATTCAAACAGCAGTTAAGGGAATGTTGCCTAAAAATCCTTTGGGGCGAGCGATGTTTCGAAAACTGAAAGTCTATAGCGGCGCTGAACACCCTCATACGGCGCAGCAGCCGAAAGAACTGAATATCTAACGGAAGATCATTATGTCAACCACACAATATTATGGTACTGGACGCCGAAAAACTTCCACTGCGCGAGTTTATTTGCAGTCGGGTGCTGGCAATATCACTGTTAATAAGCGCTCCCTGGATCAGTATTTTGGGCGTGAGGTGGCGCGCATGATTGTTCGCCAGCCCTTGGAACTGGTTGAGCTGGTGGAAAAGTTTGATATTAATATCGCGGTTAAAGGCGGTGGCAGTTTCGGCCAAGCCGGCGCTATTCGCCATGGCATTACCCGCGCATTAATTGAGTATGATGAAAATCTTCGCTCTCCCTTGCGTCAAGCGGGTTATGTAACGCGAGATGCTCGAGAGGTTGAGCGTAAAAAGGTTGGTTTGCGCAAAGCACGCAAAAAACCACAATTTTCCAAGCGTTAATTTTTTCTGCTATGCATGCTGCATGGGTATGCGTTGCTTAATGATGTATTTAAAAGAAAACGCCCGCGATTGTCATATACGGTCGAGGGCGTTTTTTTATGATATAATCGCGCGCTTGCGTGATTGAGGATGAGTAAATGGGCGTAGTGGCAAATCGTTCTTCCATGACTTTTTTTTCCGATGGGGACAATCATTACAGCCACCGGGTTCGTATTGTTCTGGCTGAAAAGGGTGTTACTGTCAATATCCTTGAAGTCGATCTGAACAATAAACCAGAGGACCTGGCGGAGTTGAATCCCTACAATAGTCTGCCAACATTGGTTGACAGGGATTTAGTGCTATTTGAATCGAAGATAATGATGGAATACCTGGATGAAAGGTTTCCTCATCCCCCCTTGCTACCGGTTTATCCGGTTGCCAGAGGAGAGAGTCGTTTGTATATCTATCGTATTGAGCGAGATTGGTGTACGTTAGTCGACCAGATTGAAAGCGGCGACAGTTCCAATGATCTGGATGCAATGCGTAAGGAGCTGAAAGAGGGCTTGATGGCGATTGCACCGATATTCGGAGAAATGCCGTTTTTTATGAACGAAGAGTTTACTCTGGTTGATTGCTGTCTGGCACCCATTCTTTGGCGTCTTCCACGTCTTGGCATTGAGATACCCAAAACGAAACAGACTAAACCGCTGCATGAATATATGGATCGAGTGTTTGATCGTGATTCATTTCAGGCCAGTTTATCTGATAAAGAAAAGGAAATTCGTAACTCAGCACCGGTTGACATAAACCCTCAGTCATATTAGTGCTTAGGATTGGCGACTATACATAACTGATTTGGCAGGATAAAAGGGTTATGCAAGCGGCATTTTCAACTTCATTTTGCCTGAGTTTTGTTATGGGGTGACGGAAAGGAGTTTCCTATGGTTTTGATCAATCCAAAACGTCCTCTGATAAGTACAGCTGACACTCGTTTAATGTGGAAGTGGTGACAAATTATGGCGCAAATGTCTTCCAGTCGACCCTACCTCTTGCAAGCCCTTTACGACTGGATTGTTGATAATCAATGCACGCCGTATGTTCTGGTGGATGCGTCATGTGTTGGCGTTGAAGTGCCACAGCAACACGTTAAAGATGGTCAGATAGTTCTGAATATTTCTCCGACAGCGGTGTCTGATTTGATGATCGGTTCTGTGGCGTTGGCGTTTAACGCCCGGTTTTCGGGTATTTCCACTGATATCTATGTGCCCGTCGCTGCCATCCTGGGTATCTATGCTCGTGAGAATGGTCAGGGTATGATATTTGAACCTGAAGACCGGCCTGATCCGCAACCGCCTCAATCCGAAAGACCGGATGCGCCGCCAAAACCAAAACTGAAAGTGGTAAAATAGCCTTGATATTCTTTTCGAGGCCCTAGCGGGCGCGAAAAAAATTAGTAAACGCCACCCGCATCAACATATTCAAAGATTTTCACGATTTTCTGCACGCCATAATTTTCCCGCACTTGCTTGACGATGCGATTGGCTTTTTTTCGGGTGACCAGCCCCAATAAATAAACGACACCATTTTCAGTCACAATTTTAATCCGCCTACTCTGAATGTCAGGTGTGAAGCTCATTTTCACTTTGGTCTTGCTTGTTAGCCAGTTATCACTGCTGCGCACCAGAAAGTTAGAGGGGCCAGCGATACTCAGTTCATTGTGAACTCGTCGAACCTTGCGGATTTTCTTCACAACGGAGGAGGCAAGTTGCTTATTTTGCAGGTCGGCGACCTGGCCTACTATCAGAACAATGCCGTTATAGCTGACGACACTGATGTGTGACTGAGCCAGGGATGTTGAGGCTTTTTTCACGTTGACCTTGGCTTTGGTTTCTATTGATTGGTCGTCAATAAAGCTGCCCCATGTTCTTTTTGAATAGTTTTCTTTAATGGGTCCATCCGAGAGGCCGGAAAGAATATTGCTGCAACCGCTGAGAAGCAAAACCATAGTACACAACCAAAGAACGCGACAGTATTGAGTCATTTTATACCTCGTTACCAAATAATTGAAAATCAATCAATTCACACAAGCAGTGAACGATCAATAGGTGCATTTCCAACACCCGGGGCGGGTTTATACCAGGTACTCTCAGTTCCACATCTTCTGGTGCAACAAGCGAGGCCATGTCGCCGCCATCAGTGCCCGAAATAACGATCAGGCTCATGTCTCTGTCTCGTGCTGCCCTGATAGCCTGGATCAGATTACTTTCGTCGCCCGTTGTCGATACTGCCAATAGTAAATCGCCGGGTTGCCCGAGTGCACGAATTTGTTTTGCGTAGATTTCAGTAAAAGCGCTATCCGATGCAATGGCGGTGAGTGTGGCGCTATCATGTGCAAGGCAGATGGCCGGCAGGCTGGGTCGTTCCTGTTCAAACTGATTTAGCAGATGTGTTGTAAACTGCTGGACTGCGCTGATGGCATTTCCATTGGCGCAGCAGAGGATTTTATTGTCGTTGAGCAGGGTTTGCACCATCATTTCACTGGCATCGGAAATTAGCGGAGTCAGTGGCTTGATGCATCGTGAGGTGGTTTCTATGTGTTCATTAAAAATATTGACGATTTGTTGGAACATTTTTCCTCGCACCGTTCATTTCAGGCTCTTTCTTATAAAAAAATCATCGGAAAATCTGAATCGGCCACAGTAGACCAGTCTATTTTCGAACAGGATTTCTTTTCTCAGGCCGCTAGTGGTCCATCAACTACTAGCCTGTTTCAAAAGCATTTTTTATCCAATTAAAATGGTATTGTAAACTATTCTGACTGTCATGCCTGATACTAATGACATCGAAGCGGCAGATACGTTCTTGGTGTTTACGGTTTTTTTGTAGGTAATGCAGAGCGCTGCGAATGATTTTTTTTTGCTTTGCCGCGTTTACCGTGTCGGCCCCGCCACCCCACTCCTGACGGTTTCTCATTCTTACCTCAATAAATACCAGTATCTGCCCATCCAAAGCAATGATGTCAATTTCTCCGTAATGGCATCGATAATTGCGATGTTCGATGATCAAGCCGGCTTGTTCGATATGCTCGCAGGCTGAGTGTTCTGCTGCAAAGCCTGAATTGAGTGATTTCTTACCATTTGAAATCGGCTTCTTCCGTGATTTCAGATTTAGAAAAGTCATAGTGTTTTTTTTCCTGGAGTACGCTGTTGGCGGATATCATGGGCAAAACTTTCACTTTTCCGCGCGTAATCTGGGCCCACATTAATTGTCGCGCCATGACACGATGACGCATGCTGAGTGTGCCGGTTTCACCGTAGAGTCGACTTTGGGGTAATTGTTCTAGCTGCCGCAGTCTAGGGTAGAGACGATAGAGGTCAATGCCTAAAGCATACAGGCGTAAATAAACAGGCGTAAATTGCGGTGAATTTTGGATAGACTGACGTGTCTTGTTTTCTTGGCTGAGAATCCAGGGCATATCCGTAAACTTGATTCCCTCAAGATCTTTGTCGCGTTTAAGCTTGGGGGTGCCGGAATACAGTTGTGAAGTACTGTAGACCGGGATATCAGAGCCATAATGAAAATCGAGCAAGGGTTTTATAGAGCGTGCCTGTCGCGGTTGTGCTAACAAAAAAATCATGTCGATGTCCTGGCGGCGGCGAGCTTCAAATTCTATGGGAAGATTGATCAGTCGGCTGAGGTTGCGTTTGCGTTGATTGCTATGGTCCAGATGAAACTGATGTTTGACAACGCTTGAATAATCTTTTAGTTTTGCGAGCAACCCTTGATCGAGGACCTTGCCGTCCAGCTGTTCCCATTGTTCAGTAAAAGCGGTTGCTGCTTTGTGCGCCCAGTTATTATCAGTAATCAACAACAGGGCATTTTTATGCTGCTCAAGAGCAGCCAGTCGGGCAACCTGGCGGCTCTCTTCTGTCGCTGCCAGACTGAACTGATAAAGATTATCCGGTGCAGCACCGTAATCAATGATGTGATTGAGTGCGAGAGTGGGGGCGGGTAGAGTGACTTCATCGAACAGCAGGCGGACTCGGTGTTTGGTCAGTGGGCCAATGATCAATTCGGCACCTTCATCAACTGCTTTTCGGTAGAGGGCAATGAAATCATCGGTTTTTTCGGTGTCATAGATACGAATGGACAAATGCTTCTCTGCCGTTTGCTCTGCTTTGAAAAACTCAGCGAGAAAGCCATCGTGAACGGCTTGGCCTGCAGCGCCTACCTGTCCTGAAAGTGGAAGCAACAGGGCAATTTGGCCTGGGCTGGAAGCGGCAATTTCTTTTAATAGTGCCATGCCTCCAGGCAGTTCCAGAGCGGCAGGATGTGTTGGCCAGCGCATCAGCCAGTCGTCAATTTGAGCGACCTGTTGATCCAAGTCGGTTTGGTTATTCTTGGCGATGATGGCAAGCTCCAGCCAACCACGGTAATCTTGTGCGATAGCTGTAAGAAGGTAGTCAGCCAGTTTATTTTTATCCAGATACATGAATGACTGCCAGATCGCCTCACGGTTGCGCTGAATTTGCTCAGCGTTATCCAGCAGCGGCTCGATATAAATTCTTTCTTGCGCGGCCGCGAGGTGGCTGCCTCGTAAGGATAAAGCTTGAGCACGCAAATCGCTTAGCTGGATTTGCAATTCCAGGGGTAGTAGGTCGTTAATTAATACCAGTTGTTCACTGTTTAGCAGATTTAAGGCATGGTCTGCCTCACCTTCAGCAAGTAATAGGTGACTGAAAAGTGAGCTGTACATGCCGAGGTTTTGTTGTTCCAGTTCGATCTGTGGTATTTTCAACAACAGTTGTTTTGCCAGATTTTGCTGATGTGTTTGAATCAATAAATCGGCTGCCTGCAATTGCAGCTTGTATGACATGCTCCCTTGAATATCACCGGCTTGTTCTAGTAGTTGTTTTATTTTTGTGCTGGGAGATAAAGCAGCTGACGTGTCTATCGATGAGTCTGTTTGTTGTTTGATCGAGCCGCAGCCGCTCAACAGTAACAATAGAGAGCAAATCAGGCCATATAGCAGTGGTAAAAATAATTTTGGCTTTAACATAGGATCTCTTGCAATGACTAACGGGAGTAAATCAGGTGGCTGATCTAATCCGCGAAAAAGGTTTGCTCTACATCGTGGCGACACCCATTGGCAATCTGGGTGATATGGCACCGCGAGCGGTGGAGGTTCTACAATCGGTCGATGTGATTGCAGCTGAAGATACACGTCATAGCCGACGATTGCTAACGCATTTCAATATTGAAACCCCGTTAGTTGCCTATCACGATCACAGTGACGAGCGTAGGTTGCAGGTATTACTCAACCGTTTGATGAAAGGAGATGATATTGCACTAATATCTGATGCAGGAACGCCCTTAATATCCGATCCTGGTTACCGTTTGGTCAAAGAGGCTCGAAGCCGTGACATTCGGGTTGTGCCAATTCCTGGCCCCTGTGCTTTGGTGGCTGCGCTGAGCGCTGCGGGGATGCCGACAGATCGATTTCTCTTCGAGGGTTTTTTGCCAGCCAAGGCCGGAGCGCGTTGCCGTCGTTTACAGCAGCTCTGCGATGATTCCCGTACGGTCGTGTTTTATGAGTCGCCACATCGAATTGAAGATAGTCTTGCTGATATTTGTCAGGTTTTTGGTGAGCAGCGGGAAGCCGTTATTGCCAGAGAACTGACCAAAACGTTTGAAACATTTTTAGCCGGCAATTTGGCATCACTTTGCCAAACGCTTGCTGAAGATGATAATCAACGTAAGGGAGAATTTGTCATTATTATCTCTGGGGCGAAAGATACTGAACAGCATGACCTGTCGCCTGATGCGCTGAGAATCGTAAAGATTTTAGCTGAAGAATTGCCGCCCAAGCAGGCTGCTGCATTGGCCGCAAAAATTACCGGTATCAAAAAACGAATGCTATATGATGCATTAATGGGAAAATCAAAACACGTTCCTGATTAGTAAGGCTGCATAATCCTAGAAAGCTCAGTTGAATCATATGCAAGAGGGTCAGACTCGGCGCAAGAAGGGCAGTGTGCCGCTCATCATATCGCGCAGCACATCCTGGAAGAGGTAAGGGTGCAGCCGACGGCGCAGTTTGGGATTCGCATCGCCCCGCGCAATGGCATCTGCGCAGAGGCGTCCACTCAATATTGCGCTGCTAATGCCGTTGTACGCATCGTTCTGAAGAAGTCCTGCTGCGTCCCCGATTATGTGGCAGCTCGCATCAGCAGTGCTCATAGGCGCTGGCGCGAACATCCGGATCGATCCACCGCTGGTGTGGTGATCTTTGGGTTCGAAGTCAGGTGCGATATAGTTCTCGCCCTTTGCAAATTGGATGAACTCGTCGAAGCGCATGTCCTTCTTGCTCGTTCGGCCGGTAGACATTGCGGCCGTACCGATGTGGACTTTTCCGTCACCGACGAGATAGGTCCATGCAAACACACTCTTGTCCTTGAAACCGAAGTAACTTGCCCAGGACGGCCCGTTGTACTCGGATTCTGGTGCCTCGACCTCCGTCAAGAGCATGGTCTTGCCTGGCCATCCAGAGGCTTCCTCGAAATATCGGCGATAGACAGGGCAGCGTGTACCCGCAGCGCCGACGAGCACGCGTGCAGTGTGGGTTTCACTGCCGACGCGGACATGGTATCGGCCATCGCCTCGCTCAATGTCACCAGGGCGTATCATCGTGTCCAAGAGAACCTGCGCGCCTCCCTTCTGCGCGAGCTTGAGCAGCCAGACATCGAATTCATCGCGATTTGGAAAGTAGACGTGGCGCTGCAGACGAGGAGTAAGGAACGGCAGAACATCGGGAAGGCGCTTGCGGTCCTTGAGCGTGGTGAACTCGAAAGCATGGGGTGTACGCATCGCGTGCGGATAGTCGTCTGGCTTTAGGCTCATCGCATGCCATGTGTGATCGAAGATACCAGCGCTCGTACGTTTCGTTGGGCGCTGCCCCGTGCGTTCAAGCACAGCAACGTCAAGCCCCTGCTGTGCTGCGAAACGCGCACAACTTGAGCCTGCCGGTCCCCCGCCCACCACGATGATATCGTGATCGAGTCTGCTCATTCGTTTGTCCCCTGAATGCTGAAGGAAGTCGAGTATAGGCGAATTTATCCCCTTTTTGACTACTTTATTTTAAACCGTTGGCGTACAGCAATTAGAAGATCCTGAATCGCCCAGTTAAGCGCTTATCGGATTCAGTAATTAACAGACTAATTGCTGCCAGCTTGGTCCTTAAAATCGCCCGATAAATCGCCCCAGCCGTCTTTGTAAGCTGCGACATAGTTCCATTTGACCTGGATAGCCTTGAATTTCCACTCCCCATCAACACGGACGTAATCTTCGATATATCGTCCAGCCATCCATTGTGCTTCTTTTGTACCCGCATTGGTGGTGGGGGCCTCAAAGTAATAGCGCCCCTTAGCGGTATCACCGTCCACATCAATCACAGAGTTATGCACCATGTGCATGCTAAAAACGACTGAGGCAGGTACTACGTCTCCGAAGAAAATTTTCAGCTGGTCTTTACCGTGAAATACAGAGCCTTCACCCATGCCAAAATCAAGGTCGGCATCATCGACGAAGTGTGGTAGCAACGCATTTAGCACCGTTTCATTGCCCAAGCCTTGATCGCAGAGATCACAATAAGTCGCTTTTAGACGGCGAATCTCCTCAATGTCCTCCAATCTCTGAACTCGTTGTTCCAGGGAATTGTGTTCACTCATGATAGTTTTCCTCAGTTCTTGGCCAATGTTTGCCTCGAAATATAGCTCAGTGACAAATGATAGCTATACGCTATTGTTATGAATTACACTGCTTTCCAGTTGTTGATTGCATTGGCCGATCTCACTGGTATATCTGCAGTGAATAGCCGCGCAATTTGTGCGTTAAAGAAATAGTCAGTTTACAATTCCTGCAAGATGAGCGAAATGGAAGAGGTATTCAGCCATGTTAAGAGTAGCGTTAGTCACTGTCATGGTTCTGCTGACGACAGCCTGTCAGCAGTTTAACGTTAATACACAGCATGATCCCTATGTTGATTTCAAGGATTACAGAAGTTTTAGCTGGATGGATGAGGAAAAGGTTCCTGAAGAGGCTGAGCTGACCAGAAAACAGCTGCAATATCTTATTGAGCAGGAGCTGCTTGCCAAAGGTTTTGTCAAGGTCGAGATAAACCCCGATTTCGTGATCAGTTATTACGGCAGTAAGGAGCGTAAATCGACAGAGCAGGTTGTCGAGTATGCGGATTTATGGGGAGATAGGGATCGTTATCGTTATTATCGCCATCGTGATGTAGATGAAGATCATAAAGAAAGACGGCGTATTCCGCCAGTCGACAGAGAGCGGGTCAGTTATACTCGGCGTATTGAAAAGCGCATGGTGACTTATACAGAAAGTACACTGATAGTCGATTTTCTTAATGCTTCTTCAAAAGAGATCGTATGGCAGGCAAATATACACGGTGTGTTGAATGAGCAGAACCCTATGGCGGGTATGCCTGAGGCAATCAAGAAGGCGTTAATGGCTTTTCCTCCACAGTGATATTCAGCTTCCTTTTGCTTCTGTTTGCTGAATGGCGCGCAGTTGTGAGGCGATAAACTCAACATCTTCGACAGAGCCTTTTTCGCGCCAATACACGGAAGTGTCGTTCGGTGTGGATTCAAAAACCTGGATGTCGTCGTTCAAGCTGTTGAGTATGTCATAAAGGGTGGATTGTTCATTCTGAGCTTGCAGTTTGGGATTGAACCACTGCCAGTTGTGCTGTGCGGTGCTGTCGCGTTCCAGCAGGTAAGTGGTGTGCGTTTTTAACAGTTTCTTTTGCTCCCGTTCTCTCGGTAAGCGGTAGGCTGCGCCATTTGGCAGTACAGATTGTTCTTTGGTTTTTGCTGCTGTTGGGATGCGGGCAAGTTGCACCTGCATACCAAGCTCTCTCGCTTTATTGCGCAGTTTCATTTGTTCTTTTTCCCTGGGGGTGGGAAGAATTTTAAGCATGGGCGAGATAACAAAGGCAATAGCAATAATCAGTACGATAATAAAAGTGTTCATGCAAAACCAGTATCTTGATATTGATAGCGAATAAGTGACAAATTTACGGGCCTTTTCGTTGAAATGTTACTGTAATGTTTTATTTCCACGGACCTTAATAACGGCAGTTTGGCTGCGTGCATTGACATTAATCGGGCAAGCCCAGTGCGTGTTTTGCGATAATATTCAGCTGGATTTCGCTGGTGCCACCGCCAATAGAGATACCTTTTGTCAGTAGAAAATGATGGGAGGCTTCCAGAGCGTACTCTTCAAATCCCTCACCTTCCCAGCCCAAGCCTGAATGACCCAGCAATTCAACGATTAGCTCATCGCGGTTTTTGTCGTTTTCGGTGCCATAGTATTTCATGATTAACCCTGCTGCGCTGGGTTGTTGCGCCTTCATTTCTTCGAAAAGACGTTGCTGGGTCAAGGCAAGCGCCTGTGAATTCATCTGTAGCTGGCAAAATCTGTCGCTAAGAACGGCTTTTTCGCGTGGATTGTTTAGCTTTTCAATACAGCTTTTTGCGATTTCTTCAAGCGTGTATTTGGGCTTTGGGATAAATGATTGCATATCCGACATCATGCTGCGCTCATGGACTAGCAGTGCTTTGGCAATGCTCCATCCTCGGTTGAGTTCGCCCACCAGATTTTTCTTTGCCACTTTGACATTATCAAAAAATGTTTCGCAAAAATGTGACTCACCACTGATCAAGCGAATGGGCTTAGTGGCGATACCAGGGTCGTTCATATCAATCAGTAAAAAGCTAATGCCGATCTGCTTTTTAACATCAGGGTTAGTGCGTACCAGGCAGAAAATCCAATCGGCTTTTTCCGCATCGGTAGTCCAGGTTTTGGAGCCATTAACCAGAAAATAATCTCCTTTATCCTCTGCTTTGCAGCGTACACTTGCAAGATCAGAACCTGCTCCCGGTTCGCTGTATCCCTGACACCAGCGGATTTCGCCGCGCGCAATTTTTGGTAGATGTTCGCGTTTCTGTTCATCATTGCCGAATTCCAATAACGCGGGCCCCAGCATCCAGGTGCCATGGCCTATTAGCGGTGGTCGACAATGCAATCTTGCCATCTCTTTCTTGAGTATTTTTGCCTGTTCTTTGTTAAGGCCGCCGCCGCCATATTCTTTTGGCCAGTCTGGTACAGTCCAGCCTCGTTTCGCCATCATATCCAGCCAACGTTTGCTATCGGGGTTGGAGTAATGAGCCTTGCGGCCACCGTAGGTGAGATCGCCGGTTGTTGCCGCTTCTCTCATACTGGCAGGACAGTTTTCTTCCAACCAATTGGACGTCGATATGCGAAATTCTTCAAGTTGGTCGGTCATGGTGATTTCCTGTTAGTCCTCGAGGGACTTCTGCAGTGAAAATCCGGTGTGTGCGGTCCATTTTACAAGTTGAGCTGGCGAGACACCATTACAGATTTATTGCTATTTCAGTGTTACTTAATGTGCCGGGCACGAACAATCCTGATACCGTAGGCATACTGTTCAGTTTATTGCTATTGTAAACGATCGAAAAATCAAATAAAGTGAAACATATACTAACAATGTGTATCGTTAGTTGTTTGATTACAGAAAAGGTAACGGAAAATTGACTGTAATCTTTTGATACAAAAGGAATACAGCATTATGGCGTATCAACAGATCAAATTTAAGATAAATGAAGGTATTGCGGTAATAACCCTTAATCGGCCAGAAGCCTTAAATACGTTTACTGGCATTATGGGAGAAGAGTGGAGTGATGCCTACGCTCGCTGTGATCGGGATGATGACGTTAAGGTTATTGTGGTCACGGGTATGGGTAAAGCCTTTTGTGCCGGGGCTGATATGAGTGCTGGTGCCAGCACCTTCGATAAACAAGAAGGCGTATCCTTTACCTCAAGTCCGATTTTACCGGCCTGGCAGGTGCGCAAACCAGTGATAGGTGCATTGAACGGTCATGCGGTGGGTGTTGGCTTCGGATTGGCTTTGCAATGTGATTTTCGCATTGTTGCAAAAGAGGCCAAGTACGGACTGCTTCAGGTGCGCAGGGGTATGCTAGCGGATGCCTGCAGCCATTGGTTGTTGCCGCGTATGGTTGGTCTTGAAAAGGCGCTGGATTTGCTACTGACGGGGCGCCGCATGCTGGGTGAAGAGGTTTATCAAATGGGGTTGGCCAGCCGTTGTGTGCAGGCTGATGAGGTGCTGCCTGCCGCCATGGCAATGGCTCAAGATATGGTGACGAATTGTTCGCCACTGGTTATGGGGCTGGCGAAGAAACTGGTCTGGGACGGTGCGTCGATGAGCATCGAACAAATGCAAGAAGAGGAAACCCGATATATGCATTACACCTTGGGAAAGCCAGATGCCATTGAGGGCGGGTTGTCCTATGCGGAGCGACGCACTCCACGCTGGTCGTCAGCAATTTCAAAAGACTGGCCATCTGGCGATGAGGAATGAAGCCGGATGCTTCTATGGCTAAAACCACAACGAGTATATTACGAGCGAATTACAAATCGGGAACAAGTGCTTTCTATTCAGTGGAATTTGTTGATAATTGATCGGTTATAAGAATTCGATAATCCGCTGAGGAAATACACTATGAGTTTTAATCTGGCAGACGTCTTTGAGCTGGCCGTTGACCATTACGCTGAACGCGAATATTTGGTTGCAGAAGGTAAGCGTTGTACTTACGCTGAGATGGAGGCGAGGGCAAATCGTCTGGCACATCACCTGCATGCACAGGGTATCAAACCGGGTGATCACGTTGGAATCTATGCCTACAATTCTTTGGAATGGGTAGAGACGCTGTGGGCTGTGTTCAAGATTCGGGCGGTCTGGATCAATATCAATTACCGCTATGTGGCGGATGAACTGGCCTATATTTTTGATAATGCCGACTTAAAAGCGCTGGTATTTCAGCGCGAATTTGCCCCCTTGGTAAATGAAGTCAGAGATGCCATGCCAGATTTGCAGCACTGTCTTGTGATTGAAGATGGCAGCAATGCAGAGATGGGAGATTTGCCAGCTGATGATTACGAGCAGGCGTTGGCGCAACACTCGCCGGACAGAGATTTTCCGCCCCGCTCAGAAGACGATCTCTACATGCTCTATACTGGTGGTACGACCGGGATGCCAAAGGGCGTTGTCTGGCGGCATCGTGATGTGCTGTTTGCACTCGGTGGTGGTATCGATATGGTAACCCGTACGGAAGCAAAATCTGCAGAAGAGATTGTGGTACGGGGCAAGGATAGTCAGTTGTGTTTTTTACCGATTGCACCACTTATGCACGGTGCCTCTCAGTGGGCCGCAATGAGCGGGGGCTTTGAGGGCAGAAAAACGGTCTTGATTGCCAAGTTTGATCCTGAGCGTGTCTGGCAGTTGGTCGAAGAAGAAAAGGTCAATGGTGTTATGATCACTGGCGATGCTATGGCGAGACCGCTGATTGAAACCTATGCTCAGAAGAAAGATGAAATCGATGCATCTTCCTTTTTTGTGCTGGTGAATTCTGCCGCGATTTTTTCTCCGACAGTAAAAGACGACTTCTTCGAGCATTTTCCCAACTTGATGCTGACGGACAGTATTGGCGCGTCTGAAAGCGGTGGTAATGGATTGATAATGGTGCAACCGGGAAAAACCGAGATGAAAGGAGGGCCGACAGTGCAACCGGGTTTGGGTACAGTTGTGCTGGACGAAGAAACCTTAACGCCACTGGAACCGGGTTGTGGCAAAACGGGTAAAGTGGCGCGCAAAGGCTATATACCGCTCGAATATTACAAGGATCCGAAAAAATCGGCTGAGACCTTTGTAACCGGTCCAGATGGGACGCGTTATTCCGTGCCCGGTGATTATGCGGTTTATGAGGCAGATGGCACATTGACCATGCTGGGACGGGGTTCAGTCTCAATCAATTCGGGGGGTGAGAAAATATTTCCCGAAGAAGTCGAATCTGCAGTGAAATCTCATGAAGCGGTATATGATTGTGTGGTAGTGGGTGTGCCTGATGAACGCTGGGGTTCACGTGTGGCAGCGGTTGTAAAGGCAAGAGAGGGCATGGAGCCGAGCTTGGAATCGATACAGGAACACTGCCGTAAGAAAATAGCCGGTTATAAATTGCCTCGTGAATTGCATTTGGTGGATGTTTTTGAGCGAGCTCCCAGTGGAAAGCCCGATTACCGCTGGGCTAAGGAAGTAGCGATGGGTGAAATCTGAGTTTCAGACCTTAGGGGCCTCTGAAATACGGAATATTCTGCGGCCCTGACCGCATAGTTTTCAAGGATGTAAACCCATGCAACCAAGAACTATAGCCATTATTAATTGCCTTCTGCCGATCTTGGCGGTTCATTTATCTTATCTGATCAGTGCATCACAGGAATTGGTGCCTGTCTGTAACCCCTATGTTGATGGTTGTGTTTCGATTAGCCGTGCGGCGCGAAAGGGCGATGCAATATTCCTTTTTCGTGCTGCAGTGATGTTAGATGCCGTTTTTCTAATGTGCTATTGGTGGATGGTCGGGCAATGGTTAGAAAAACTGTATGGCAGTCGTTTAAGGTCGGTAACAGTCATGTACGGTTTTGGATTTATTGGTGCCGTTTTTCTTGTGCTCTATGTCGATTATCTGGGAACGGATGGTGAATTTTATGCTTTTATGCGTAGATTCGGCATTATTATCTATTTCACTTTTACCGCTGTTGCGCAGTTGCTTCAGTTGAATCTGTTATATAAATATCAAAAACATGAGGCGTTTAATAAACACGTTCGCAACGTCGTTATCTATCAGTTTATGCTATGCACTGCTATGCTCGCCCTGGGATTTGTGAATCTTGGTTTTGATGTGCTAGGTATCAACACGGATGAGTCGGAGAATCTGATTGAATGGAATTTTGCTTTACTGATGTCTTTGTATTATTTAGGTACGGCAAGAGCTTGGCAGCTTTCTGGATTTTCTTGGAATTTCTACCTTAATAAAACGCAAAACAACTAAGTTAAAAGTAAGTCAAAAGGACGCACAGCAAATTTTTGTGTGCGAAACTTTCTTGTGTTTTTTATGGCTTGTTATCGAGCTCCTGGATCTTGGCAAGTCCTATTGTTAGATAACTCCATCCGGTCATTACTGTCAGTACAGCGGCCAGAGTGATGCCAGCATGGCCATAGACAAGTGTGTAGGGCAACACCGGATTGCCATAATCTCCCATGATCAGGAAGCCCAGCGCAAACATCTGCACAGTCGTTTTCCATTTTGCGAGCCTGCTTACAGGCAATTGTACGTTCATCGGCCCTAGAAACTCCCTTAAACCGGCGATAACAAATTCCCTCACTAAAATAATCACGGCGGGGATTACCCAGATACCTTCCAAGCGGTCAAGCCCAGCCAGCACAACCAGCATGGAGGCGATAAAGATCTTGTCGGCAATCGGATCAAGGAACCTGCCAAAAGCCGATTCTAGATTCATAGTGCGGGCCAGGTAGCCATCCAGAAAATCGGTGATTGCGGCAATGCTGTAAAGGGCGAGCGCGGACCAAGCGGCCCAGGATTGAGGAACGAACATCAATGCAATAATGATCGGTATCATAAAAATCCGACCGAGAGTGATTAAGTTGGGTAATGAATACATATTTCATTGTGCTCAGCGTTAACAAATGATTATGTTAACGGTATGGTATGCAGTGGTCCAGAGATCATTTCACTGAGTGATTTTGCGATAGCATTCAGTGTGGATCTACTTACTGCCCTTGATCCATGCCCTCGCATTTTTGATGTTATCAAATAATTGGATCTCCCAGCCGCTACCTTCCATTTGCCACTCATAGATCTGGAGGAGTGGTCTTGCTAGCAAATTATTTGCTACGACGGCAACTTTTTGCCCGGTTAGCTGCTGGGTGAGGTTTTTGTCGCTCTTGGTTTTCTTGATGGTTTCGCTGACGGAAACGTTAAAATCATCAACGGCAATCAAGTCGGCAATGGAGTATGTTAATTGAGGAAAGCGAGGGTCCTTTGCGACGTCTATTGCCGACTGCGTAAGGTCTTTATTCTTAATTATTCCATGGAATTTCAGGTAGACCCCAGAATTTTCCCAATCAATATGGTATGGCATAATTAGGTACATATTTTTGTGAATATGGCTGATCGCAGATCAGTGGGCGATACTTGATGGGCATTAACGATCCCATTAGTTTCAAGCTTAGCAAACAGGTCTGGATAGTGTGAAATTCTCCTGGGATTTTTAGATGTCAGGAGAGTGTATATAATCACACCGTAGATGTTGGGTTGTTCTTTGAGCAGGGCTCCCTTTGTCTTAGATGAAAATTTGACAATTTTTCCTTGCTAGCTTGCTAAGTACTTAAAAATGAACGCTATTGTGACAGAAAACAACTACTATTGCAGCGTCTCATTGAATTGATGCTACCTTTTCGCAATTTAACATATTGGCTCAAGCGTGGGGGTGGAAGAAACCCATCAAATCAATTTTCCATCAGGGTACGCACCTGCTGCTATGGTTATTAGTCTGACCACAGAGAACACAGAGAACACAGAGAACACAGAGAAAATGCAAAGAGATCCGTTTACTGAAAAAATCATTGGTTGTGCGATAGAGGTACATCGTACTTTGGCTCCGGGATTGTTAGAGTCAACGTATCACCAGTGTCCCATTCCGGCTGGAGCATCCGGTACCCGTAGAGTACAAGGAGGTGCGACTGGACTGCGGTTACCGCATCGACGTCCTCGTTGATGACCGATTGATCCTGGAATTGAAGGCGG
>PIVM01000217.1 GCA_003353945.1 Gammaproteobacteria bacterium | reverse complement strand
CATCACTGTATGTATAATCAATATGGCTAAGTATATGTCCACCATTAAATCCGTATCGATGATCAACCTGCAAACTAGCGGTCAGATCCGGTGCCGCTAATTCGTTACCGGAATAATCAATACCGCTGGGTAACATAAAGTCGTCGTATTCCGCATCCTGATAACCAATACGTGACTTAATAGTAAGCGAGTTTAATGGTACCCAGGTTGCATCCAGCTCTATACCCTGCACCGTTGCCTGCCCCTGATTCGTATTAAAATTTCGCGCTACTTGTTGCGTAACGACTATGTCTTCGTATTCCATATAAAACAAAGCTGCATTGAGTACCAGGTTATAATCACTTGAGTGCAACTTGGTGCCCAGTTCATAACTGACTGTTTTTTCCGGCTCAAGCTTAAACTCCATCTCTGTAATCTCTGTCGGCAAATAGGCCAAACCTGGAGTTACCTCAAACGCTGAAGGCACGCCTGTTTGTATTAAATTGGCTCTCATACCACCACTTTTTGAGCCGGTGGCAATCGTGAAATAGGACATGACATCTTCGGACCATAGATAACGCAGCGCTACATTTCCGGTGACAGCATCATCAGTCATATCATCATCTAAATTCAAGTGCGGGTAAAAGCAGAGACCTGTTAAGGGGCCTGGGTCGCTCCAACATTGATTCCGCTGAACGTAATGAGCATCGCGATAATCGTAGGTGTAACGCAAGCCCAGCGTGCCAATTAGTTTATCTGTAAAATGATAGTCGCCATTGCCATATAATGCATAGGTTATGGATTTAAAGTCGGTTGAATAGTCGGCAGTCACGGCACCGGTTTGATTGATCGCCCCACCTGTACTAACAAGAATAAAATAGTTTGCGAACGCAGCAGGGGCAGTGATCCTGTCAAGAGAATCGGCATCAATGCTTTCATAATAAAGACCACCAATCCAGTCCAGCTTGCCCGCTGAATCATTGATATTAAACTCAGCGCTGAAAAGATCCGTTTCGTCAATGTCTGGCGACGATATCAGTGTTTGCGGCAACGCATCATCATCATCTCTGTTTGAGCCGTTTTCCTCATTGCGAGCCGCTACAGTCCATTTTATTCCGGCCCCGTTGTCGAACGTGTATTCCATGGTGATATTCAAGCCCCGATAATCCAGCTTTCTTGTCGCGTAATCATTCTGGTTAACACGGTAACTGGATAATTTTAGACTATTCAAGTCTGTCTCAAGTCCCGTGGTGGCTGCCATAACCGCCAAGCTCGTGGCCGAGCTGGGGTCCGGTGGCACTCTTAGAATCCCGGAAATCGCATTGCTCTCATCTGTGTAATAGTCGATGGATGTATTGACTGATAACTTCTCATTCGGCTGATAGCGAAACTGCAACCTGGCATACTTCCGATCATTGCCATTCAATGTGCTTCCATCAAAGTCGTTCTTGTAGTAGCCATCTTGCGCTAAGAAACTAAAACTGGCACGCGTAGCCCATTGATCGCTAAGTGCGTAATTTGCCATCCCCTCAACATGGGTATAGTCACGGCTACCAGCTTTGACATTAATCCGATATTCGTTGTTGTTGATCGGCTTATTGCTTGTAAAGGACACTGCCCCTGACAGCGTATTCAATCCGAACAAGGTTCCCTGTGGGCCGCGCACCACTTCGATCTGTTGCATGTCAACCAAGGGGTAATCGGTACTGTGCCTTGGCAAATGGATGCCATCGAGATAAAAGGTATTACCCGCCTCAAGAGCGACATTAAAGCTGTTGGCGGAAATTCCCCTTAAAGAAGTATTGAACATGTTGGGTACATGGCGACTAACTCCATCAAAAAAACTGTCGGCATTAATGGCCTGGATTTCTTTTTCAGTGATAACGGTAATGGACAACGGGGACTTATTAATGGGTTCTGCCACCTTTCTTGCAGTAACCCGAATATTAACCAGCTCTTCAAGAGTCAGACCATATAAATAGTTCAGCTTAGTCGACTGGGATTCCGATGTTTCCGCATAGCACGGTGTCCCCGTTAACCCTAACGAAACTATGAACACACTCCATAATCTGCCTTGGCAACCCTTTATATTCATCAGTTTTGCAACGGTTTCGCATACTCGCTTTGGGCGGTTTCGGTGGTAGGATGAGTACCCAATACCCTCAGGCAAGTTAACCTCCTCTTAATTAAAGAATAGCTCCATCAATCTGATTAACAATTCTTATAGCGAACTATAGCAACAACATTGGGTGTTCGCGAATGCGCTCAGCCGATTGCTAGGTAAACAGGTGACCAAGCTATTATAGCAGTATACGCATCGGCTCCAGGAATGATTGCTCATCAAATTCACTGAAGGCAGTATGTTTCTTGGCGATTTAAAAAAAGTACTGATCATCGAGTTTGACTCACGTAAGCTCCTTGCTCGTCATCAAGTGCTTTTGTCATCCACACTTCCAGTTAACTGCGCCTAACCCGCTTCAGCTGTGAGCTAGCGGCAGTATGATCCTTACTCTCAAGCCAGCGAAAGGTCATAAAACAACGGTTGATGTCCATGGGTTCCAACCAATTGTCAACACCGGGATTTTGTTTGGCGATCTCGAATCGTACGCTACTATGGGGTCGGTATTTCACTTCCAATTTAGTGAAACCTACAGAAAACTGACACCTGTGTTCGTGGCGAACTATTGGGCGTCCGCTTTAGCAAAACGGTTCCCAGCAACGATCAATTGTTTTTTTTCATACCACTATCGTCCGCTCAGTGGAAAAAACACACTCACAAATAAATCATAATCTCAACGATAATCAAAACCTCAGCGACCGCTCACTCTACATTGGGTGAGTTCGAGAGAATGGCAACCAAATCATGCTAAGGTGAAAATGATTATATCCTACCTTTACAGTTGAAATATTCAGCACTCAACTCTCACTTGTCTCGAAAAGCCGACTTACTGATCCAGTTGTTACATCGGCACAGATTCCTCTGAGCTGACACTGAAAACCCTAAAGAGGATTATATTTATGGAGAGAATATTATTCGCAAACGTTCTAAAGTTGCTATGTTGCAGGCGTCCCCCGAGGTTCTGGTCGCTATTTTGTCCATTCTTATATAACCTGTTTTATAATTTATAACTAAAGTCACTCAATTTCATGAAGATAGCAGACAACACACCTGTATTGGTTGGAGGCGGGCAATTCACCCAGAAGTGCGAATTAGCTTACGCAAAAAATCCCATAGAAATGATTGTAGATTCTGCCAGGTCTGCGGCTCGTAATGCGGGAATTAAAACCAGCCTGTTAGAAAAAATTGATACCATCGCTACCACTTCACTTGCAGCTGATGCAATCGGTGTAGATCTTCTTCAAACCAAACCTTACACCAATATGCCACGTTGTATTGGTGATGCCCTAGGCGCTAATCTTATAAATGAATTTGCGGCAACTACCGGTGGTAATACTCCACAATTACTCATTAATGAAATGGCTATGCGTATAAAAACTGGCGATTCATATTTTGTATTAATTGCTGGCGCTGAAAACTTTAGATCCCTGACACAAGCTCTTCAGCAGGGAGTTACCGCCCCCCTAAACACTATGTCACCGGGAAAACCTACCCTATTAGGCACGGACAGAGAACCTGACAATGAACATAGCCTACTCTACCAGCTAGATAAGCCTATTTACGTATACCCGCTATTTGAGAATGCAATACGTGGAAAGCTTAAGCACTCCATTCCAGAACACATGAATTTTATGGGCAACATATTCAGCGGCCTAAGCAAAGTCGCCTCTGAGAATCCTTTTTCCTGGTTCCCGACATTTCGCAGTGCCAGTGAGCTCGCTACCATCACAGAAGAAAACAGGTGGATTGGATTTCCTTACCCTAAATATTTAAATTCAATTTTGTCAGTTGATATGGCAGCTAGCATCATCATGATGTCTAACAAGCGAGCCAATGAACTGGGCATAGATGAATCACGCAAGGTGTATTTAAACGGTTTTTGTGATCTGCATGATAAATGGCATTTAACCGAGAGAGTCAATTATCACAGCTCACCTGCCATGCGTGCTGCTGGCAAGCAGGTATTCAATACTGCCAATACATCAATGGATGTTATCAAATATATGGATTTATATAGCTGCTTTCCCAGCGCAGTTGAAGTGGCTTGCCAGGAATTTGGCATTGCCTTTGATGACCCTCGCCCATTCACTGTAACAGGAGGTCTGCCCTACTTCGGTGGCCCAGGCAATAACTATGTGATGCATGCTGTCGTTAACATGATGGATAAGCTTCGTGAAGACCCTGGCTCTAACGGTTTTATCAATGCCAATGGATGGTACCTAACCAAACATTCTGCTGCGGTTTATTCAACAGAACCTGGAAATAGAGACTGGAGTTTTGAAAGTTCAACGCAGTTACAAGAAGAAATTAATCAGGGTACCAGCCCTGATTTTGCTGAAAAAGCCAATGGCTCTTGTTCAATTGAAACTTATACTGTTATTCATAATGGTCAAACACCGGAAAGAGCTATTATTGTTGGCCTTCTTGATGACAACCGCCGTTTTTTTGGGATCACAGAAAATAATATTGAGCTTTTGAACGACATGACAAAAAATGAGTATTTGGGTGTTGAAGCTACAGTGACTTATTCTAATGGTAAGAACATTATAAAGTTTTAAAACTAATCCATTTAATTCTCAAGAGACCCGATTTCTCGTCATGAAGCAAGCCTGAACACATCCATTCTATCAGCGTCCTGTCTATCGGTAATGAATTTCGCAAAGATTCCCTCCTGAGTGGTACCCAGCAGATATTCAGGGAGGCTGTGACGCAGCGCCGTGGCGACGACAAACTCTGACGGAGCAATGCCTGGACGGATGGAGCGAATCCATGATCGAAATGAGCTCCAGACAAGCCTCGGATGGCAGGATGCCAGATACTGAAGCAGCCCTTGAGCCACAATGCCCGCCATAACAAAAACATGATATGCCTTCAGCTTGCGCTTGACTGCTTTGCGATATTCTAGCGACTTCCGATGCAGGTACTGATCACCGTTGCGCTTCTTTAGTGGCGTCATGTCCTTCATCCAAAAGTGATAGGAAAATGATCCAATCACATGTACAGCCTGCTTGAAAGCATGCTCAATTTTAAAAC
>PIVM01000613.1 GCA_003353945.1 Gammaproteobacteria bacterium | reverse complement strand
GATTTGCCGAGTAATCAGCCCGCTGGGGCATGGATTAACCATGAAGCCATCACAAAAGGGCTTCATATCAGGTCAAAAACGGCCTAAACATTACAAAAAGGGCATTGTTCGAGGTGCCCGGTAGAATAAGGAGCTGCGGCTTTCGGGTCACCGCCGTTGCTGATGGATTTTGCCTAAACTCCAATTAACTGACAAAACACCTCTTTCATAGGGTAGGACGTCATCTTGCATGATCTGCGTTGCGCGGCCCGCGGGACTATGTTTAAGGTTGGGTATGGAAATAGCCTATTTGATATCCCAATATGCGTAAGTTCCTCGTCACCGTTCTACTGCTTGGTGCAATTGGCGCGTACTTCATCTATGCCATATCCCAGAATCTTGAAACGGAGCGTAATGACGTTTCAATATCCATCAACGACCCTGACGTTACTCCGACCTCCCTATCTATAGCTGTTATTGGCGATACTCATTTGCCCGAGGGCCCTGAGCCGCTGGCCGCGTTCCGTGAGCTGCTTCTCGAGGTCAAAGCTGCTGAACCGGACTTGGTGCTGCTAGTTGGTGATTACATATTTGATCCAAGCGGGGAGCAGCTGTCAGCTCACCGTGAAAATATTATCAAAGCTATGAAGTTAGTTGACCCTATTCCACGCGCCGTGGTGCTTGGCAACTATGAGACATGGTCCGATGCCGATAGTTGGTTGGCTGAATTTGAACGACTTGGTGTTGATGTAATGGAGAACGAAGTTACCGTTTTGGAAACTGCTAAGGGACCAGTTTGCGTCCGCGGTCTGGGTGACAAGTTTACCAGTCGGTTTGGCTATGTTGATTATCCCGATGAGTGCAAGAGCATTCCGAAGCTAACAATTACACATGATCCTGCGGGCGCATTTGATCGGCGGATGAAGGGGCTGGTAATAGCAGGACATACGCATTGTGGGCAGGTCAGCCTGCCGTTTATAGGCCCCTTATGGGTCCCTACAGACGCTCCTTCGTTCGCGCATTGTGGCCTACATGAGGGCGGCAATATCAAGGTGTTCGTGACAAGTGGAGTGGGGACTAGTATCCTGCCATTGAGGTTTGGCGCACAGTCACAGTGGGATTTGCTATCCCTGAAAGTGGAGTAATGGTGGTGTTTCGTAGATTTATATATGGGCGCCTCTATAAATACCCCCCTCATTTGCCAAGGTCTGCTAGAATCTCCAAAGCGTGATTTTCGGAATTTAGGATGACGACCATGAGCCAACTGGGATTTTTTGACATTGCCAATCG
>PIVM01000216.1 GCA_003353945.1 Gammaproteobacteria bacterium | reverse complement strand
AGCAGCAGGTGCGTACCCTGATGGAAAATTGATTTGATGGGTTTCTTCCACCCCCACGCTTGGGCCAATATGTTAAAGTGCGAAAAGGTAGCATCAATTCAATGAGACGCTGCACTAGTGGTCCATCAACTATATAGTGACGTGTAGATGGCAACCAGAATTTTCAGAACAAGGCGCATTGATGAAGGCATAGTGGGCCTAGGTCAAAGCAATGCAACGCAGTGCTGGAAATTCTGGTTGCCACCCGAAGGGCAGCTCCAAAAGCCGCCATCTGCTTCGTTGCCGAATCTCAACATAGGCCCACTATGCTATCGATTCAGCGCCTCGCAGCTAACGGCTTTTGGAACTGTCTACACGTCACTATATAGTTGATGGACCACTAGTTCGTGCCCTTCCATAAATGGGGCTTTATTATAAAAATTGTAGCCCGGTAAAGATTAAGTTAATGACATTAGGGTGGGGGGTGTTAGTGTAAAAATCTTTCTCCCACCATTTTTTCTGACAGCTGCCATAACTGCTTGGCAGCCAGTGCATCTAGCGCCCAACTGCGATAGCCGCTGTGGGTTTCGGGATTATCGTTCAGTTGAGCAATACGGCAGTCTTCCAAATACAGACCGCCTAGTTCTTCCAGTGTTTTGCTGGTTGCTGCCCATACGGTAGTGGCAGCACCTTGCGCTAGTGTTTTGAATTGCATATCGAGCGGGATCTTTTCAGCCAAGGCCTGCAAGTCTTCCTTGTCCATATAACGCGCCAGATCAGTATCATAGATGGTTCCGGGGTGTACGGCATAAGCTCGCACACACTGTGATTGCAGGCGGTTGTCGAGTTCTACGCTAAACAGTGCATTGGCAGTTTTGGCCTGTCCGTAGGCAACCCACTTGTCATAGGCGCGCTTTTCAAAATTGATATCATCAAATTCCACAGGAGCGATGCGATGCCCGCCCGAACTTAGATTGATGATGCGAGCCGGCGCGCCACGGATTAATGCCGGGTTTAACAGATTGGTCAGTAAAAAGTGGCCGATATGACAAACGCCAAATTGCAGTTCTATCCCTTCTTTGGTTTTCATTGCCGGGCAGGCCATTACCCCAGCATTGTTTATCAGAAGATTGATTGAGTCATAACGTTCAAGGCATTCAGTTGCCGCCTGTCGAATACTGGTCTGGCTGGCAAGATCTACAATTAAGGTGTCAATATTGTTATTACGCGTTGTTTTCCTGATATCGTCAGCGGCCTGTTTTAACTTCGATGCGTCACGTGCTGCTAGAATGATTTCGGCGCCTTTGTCGGCCATCGCGCGGGCAGTTTCTTTGCCAATGCCGCCAGAGGCGCCGGTAATCAATACGCGCTGCCCACTTAAGTCGATATTTTCCAATACCTCATCAATCGTGCTGTTGGCATTAAATGCGTTTGTCATCTCATTCTCATTTCATTCACTTTATTGGGATTTGTTATCCTTTTCTGACCAGCCGCTAATATGTTTTGCGGCTAGATAAGCATAGGTCATCGCCGGTCCGAGAGTGGAGCCTGGTCCAGGATAGGTTGGCAAGACGGCTGCCGTGCAATTGCCGGTGGCGTAAAGGCCTTCAAAGGCTTCACCGTTCTCTGATAATACTTGAGCATTGGTATTGGTGACCATTCCGCCCTGAGTGCCAAAGTCGCCAGCTTCAATTCGAATAGAAAAGAAAGGGGGTTTGATGATGGGGCCAAGGCAAGGGTTCGGTTTGACTTCTGGATCGCCGTAGTAACGGTCATAGGCGGCATCACCGCGCTGAAAGTCCAGATCTTTTCCTGTTTTGGCATACTCATTAAATTGCTTAACGGTTTGTTGCAGACCTTTTTCATCAACACCCATATTACGTGCCAGCTCTTCGATGGTATTGCCGCGTGCCAGCAGACCTTCATCATAATAGCTTTTAGGCAACATGAAATCCGGCAATAACGAGGGCCAGACATTACGACTACGTCGAAATTTGGTATCAAACACCATGTACGCCGGAACACAGGGGTTTTCATCACTGTGTTTGGCAAAGGTTTCTTTCAGAAAAGACATGTAATTTTGCGATTCATTGCTGAAACGTTTTCCAGACTTATTCACCACAATCGTTCCCGGCAGCGATTTTGTGATGATGCTAAGAAAGGGGTATTTAATGCCTGGAATCACTTTGGTCGTACACCACCAGGCATTTTCCATCAAACCGATTTTGGTGCCAATGTGCTGCCCTGCACGAATTGCATCACCCGTATTGGTGCGACAACCTGCGCTCCAGGCAGTGTTGCTGGGTTTGGGAAGGTATTGTTCGCGCATGCTCTGATTGTATTCAAAACCACCGGATGCCAGCAGAACCGCCTTTCGTGCTTTAATGCGCAGGGTTTTGCCCTCTCGTTGAACGACTACCCCAACAACTCGTTTGCCTTCGGTAATCAGCTGCTGCATTTCAGTGTTTAACCACAGCGGGATATGCCGATCCTTTAACGACAGATAAAGACGAATCACGCCAGCGCCACCGCCGGTGGTACGCCGGGAATAGCCGCGACCTTTGAGTAGCCAGGGTATGTCAATGTAGTAACTTACCAGCAGTTTCGCCATCTTGGCTGTCCAACCCCTGATACGGCTGATGATAACCTGAGCTTCTACCTGGGTGAGAGCGTACTTATACATGACGTACATGGCGCCGCCATCGAGAAATTTATCAAGGTCTTCCTTAAGCTCGGTTATATTGATGGGTTCCGGTTCCATCGAGCGGTGGCCGGTTTTGGCGCCGCCCTTGTCGCTAAAGTAATCGGGATATTTCTCCAGAGTGCAATAACGTACCCGAGTGCGCTCATGAAGGAAATCGATCATTTTGGGCGCATTTGCCAAATAAGTAGTGATTTTCTCTTCCGGCACCATACCGTCAGGTATGGTGTTATGTAGATACTGTAGCGCTTCGTCGAAGGAGTCTTTGGCTCCAGCAGCTTTGGCGTAACGGTTGCCTGGCACCCAGACCCCGCCGCCCGATAGTGCACTGCTGCCGCCAAAACGTTCGCCTTTTTCAATAACCAAGACTTCCCCTGCGCCCATATCGTGGCCGCAAATGGCTCCGGTTAATGCGCCATTACCTGAACCAACGACTAATAAATCGACTTCATGATCCCAAGTTTGCATAGTGTTTGACTTCCTCAGCTGGTGGGTTGTCAGATTAACAAAATATGGGCAACTGTAAAATTAGGAAATGTTAATACGCTGGAGTCTTGAATTTTGGGTGTCGCAGTTACGTGCAGAAGAATACGGAACCTGTCAGTTCCGCTGCTATTCATGATGAACGGCGTTATTTGTAATAGATGATTCACTTTGGTTCTTGATGGATGTAAAGCTACGCCTTGCTTTCCATCTTGGCCTTCAAATCCGCGAAAGGATTATGAGTGGCCGGTTCGCTCTTGCTGTCGGCTGTACTGCCATAGCGCACCAGGTTTTCGTACTTGGTATGCTCTTCATCGTGGCAATAGATGCACAGCAACTCCCAGTTACTGCCATCGGATGGATTGTTGTCGTGGTTATGATCAACATGATGCACTGTCAATTCTGACAGATTGCTGCGAGTAAATTCCCGGCAACAGCGGCCGCATATCCATGGATTAAGCTTTAATGCTTGTTCGCGATAGCTTTTTTCCCGCTTGGCGATGTATTCCCGCTGCTCTGCGAGCACTTGGTCCAACTTGCTCATTGATAATGTCCTGTAAGCCTATCTGTTCGGATTAATGAATATCAGTTCTACCATTTTTGTAGGCCAATAGCGACTATCCATTGATTGGATTTAGATGCCTCAGATCAATTATGTCCCCGTTTTGGCTGCGGCATGAATATTCGTACTTTTTTGCAAAAGTATGGTATCGTGCCGCGCTCGGCAGTGCTAACGCAGTATTGTCGGTGCATTATCTTTAGCTATAAGGTCATTTATTCTGCAATATTGAATTGCGCTTACCTGAGACTTCCGGTCACCACCTTTACTTTTGCTAAGCTCGCAGCCTTTTTATGGCGGTGTCGATTAGCAGCAGTTACCTATCGAATGCACACCCGTGCAACCAAATGATGATCATCTGGAAACCACACAATTCTGCAATGTAAATTGTAACTGGTCTGGCAAGGTTATTTGCCCAGGTTATTTGCTTTGCTTACGTTGCCATAAAATGATATTGCATATTTTGCATCCCTATTAAAGAGATATTTAATGACTTTTGACACACTCGGTTTATCCAAATCACTATTACTTGCTGTGCAGCAAACAGGTTACACCACGCCAACCCCTATTCAGGCGAAAGCCATTCCAGCGATACTAAACGGTAAGGACGTAATGGCAGCGGCACAAACAGGTACCGGTAAAACAGCGGGCTTTACGTTACCTTTGCTGCACTTATTGAAAGGAAAAGCCCCAGTAAAAAGTAATCACACTCGAGCCCTGATTCTCACACCGACCAGAGAACTGGCTGCCCAGATTGAGGAAAGTATCCAGACCTACGGGAAAAATGAAAAACTGCGTTATGCTGTGGTTTTTGGTGGCGTCAAGATCAATCCACAAATGAAAACCTTGCGGCGTGGTGTAGATGTGTTGGTCGCAACACCTGGGCGACTGCTGGATCTTTATCAGCAAAATGCGATTACATTTAGTGATATTGAAGTGTTGGTGCTGGATGAAGCGGATCGCATGCTGGACATGGGTTTTATTCGCGATATCAAGAAGATTCTGGCACTGCTTCCAAAACAACGTCAAAACCTGATGTTCTCCGCGACATTCTCCAAAGAAATTCGCATCCTGGCAAAAACCATCTGTCACCATCCTGTTGAGATAGATGTGGCTCCGAGAAATTCAACAGTAGAGGCCATTTCTCAGAAACTCTATTTTGTGAACAAGGAGAAAAAAGCTGATTTGCTGAGCAAGTTATTAAGTGAAACCAGTGATCAGGCCCTGGTTTTCAGTCGTACCAAGCACGGTGCTAACAAGTTGGCAAAACGCCTGGATAAGGAAGGTATTTCTGCTGCTGCCATTCATGGCAATAAAAGCCAGAATCAGCGTACACGAGCATTGGCCGAGTTTAAACAGAATAAAGTGCAGGTGTTGGTGGCAACCGATATTGCTGCCAGAGGCATCGATATCCAGCAGCTGGCGCTGGTAATCAATTTTGA
>PIVM01000612.1 GCA_003353945.1 Gammaproteobacteria bacterium | reverse complement strand
TTTTCGTGCCATGGAAGGAGCAGAAAGATTCGACGAGTTCAAATCCGTAGCGACAAAGCCTGTCTCTGTAGGTAACTGCAATCTCCGAGACAAGGCCCCGATAGACGCGTTCCAGAAGGGCTGCAAACCGCTGGCGCTTGTAGTTGAGCCTCGATCCGATGTCCTTATAGACGACGTACCCCGGGTACGAGCATCGGAGCTCTTCGATCTGCCTGTCTAGGTCCTCTTTTTGTTACGAGCTGGAGACTCTTGCGTAGATGATCTTTTCCTTTTGGGGGGCATCCTCCCCGAGGAGTCGGTCTACGTCAGACGATGCGTAGATCCTCTTGCCCCCAGGGAGTCTCTTAATCCTCACTAGATTACCACTTGCCCAAGATACGAGGGTTGATCTGGATATGCTATACTTCTGTCCGATCACAGATACTGGTACGTACATTCCCTAATGTTTTGAGGTATGATGTCTTGTGCGCTGTGAGGGGATACCCCCAACTCGACCTTCTCCTATCCCCACCTTTCTCTCGTCTCCCCTAAACCTTCCGTTGTTGAAGTTCGGCGCTTCTGTAAGAAAACGCACTTTCTTGGAACGTTCCTCGGTATTGGTAGTGACAGTATCATGTTCACAGTGCAACTTAACAGCAACTTTGTGTTGTGGAGAGCGCGTGTCCACCCTCAATGAACAACTGATAATTCGGGGATTTCATGGCGAAAAGAGAAGAGTGTATTGTATAATATGACGTGTCTGGGGGAGATTTTAGTTCCTCTCCCAACGTTCAATCTACTCAAAACCAATCACTCAAAAAGGGGGGGGTTCAATACGACACCCGAGCGCCGTAACGTGCCATTACTACTAATTTTACACCTAAGGCATCCCCGAGCGACCACTAACCGTTATATCTCTCCTCATTTCTTGAAAGGAATGCATACATTTAACTATTGGTGCACCAGGAACCAACCACCCAACGACAATCCTCTCAGGGAATAAACCCTAGGTACATCATACTATAGCCAGTCACAATTACACTAACCCTAACACACACCTACCCACCAACAGGTTATGAGCCCAAACCGTGTGGAATTTTTTGTGGGTTGCCGTGTGCCACGATTTTCTTAGATTCTGGGAACCGCTGGGTTTTTTGTAGTGGTAACTCATGACACCCTAACCGTAACCCTAAGCCATAACCCTAACCGTAACCCTAAGCCATAACCCTAAAACTCTAAACCTAAACCTTCATACATGACCCCCTAAACCCTAACCCTAACCCTAAAACCGTAAAACTA
>PIVM01000611.1 GCA_003353945.1 Gammaproteobacteria bacterium | reverse complement strand
CTCTTTTCTGCCAGGGCAGGTTCAAGTGCTCTCGGTCTCTGGCTCTGACCTGTTTCGTCGGGTTGTGCCAATCCCAGTTTTTGTAGAGACTGATGGTTTCTGACTTGGAATCTAAGCTCAGCGACTTGCCTGGGAATTACAAGATACTCGACGTCCACTTGCGTCTGGATTTAAAGGTTGGAACAAACTTCCAAGGTCGCTGGGCAGCCCGCGAATGCGGATACTTGCGGATGGTGGCTTGCCTCTTTTGAAAGTTGGTCCAGCCCTGTTCGAGGACCGCAATGACACTGTCTACGGCCTTGTCTCGCATCTCTTTTGGAGTCCGCAGCACCAGCTGGCGGTGTGGCGGCTGATCCTTGAACGCCGACGCATAGACAAAGCGTACGCGGAGCCGTTCCTTGAGTTGATTCCAGTTGGGCTCCTTCATGTCTTTTTCAAACACATGGATCTTGTGGTCGCGGATGTACTGCAGACACCAATTGTAGGTCCGGTGGCAGTCACGCATCCAGGTCATAAGCACGTGATGCTGTGCCGGGTTGGGCTGGAGTTGGTACTTGCAAAGACGTGTCACGGTTGGGTCGGCGTTTCTTGCGGCGTCGAGTTGTTGCTTCATCTGTCTTTTTTGCTCGGTATCCAGGCCCTGGTAGGCTTGACTGCGCTGCTCTTTTTCTTTGGGGCTGAGTTTGGGCATATCTTCTCTTTCCGTTGAGGCGACAAGAGAAAACGTGGACAACCGCCACGAGGTCTTCCGTGAGCTTCTGTTCGGGGCTAAGCTCCGTAGAGTCAAGAAACTGGAGAGAGGCACCCTCGCACGCCACGATCCACTTGATGAGTTCGACACCAAATCTCACCTACCTGTCCCTGTGTGCAGTAGCAATGTGTTTGATATGGCCTTCTTGGACGTGCTCCAGAAGTCGCGTGAGGCCTTTGCGCTTGAAGTTGAGTCCCGAGGCAATGTCTTGGTAGCCTGGGAACAGCTCGAGCATTTGCGCCTTTTGGCACGCGAGGTCGTCTGCTTCTTGGGGGCGGACATACATTGATAAGCTGGCCAAATCGTGGCAAGAGAAGGGTGCATATGTATTATGTATAATTTATATATCAAGGGGAGGATTTTAGTTCCCCTTCATGTCCGGTCTATCCAAACAATCACTCACAGTAAGGGGAGCGCTTCAATACGATAAACCGAGCGCCGCAACGTGCTACTTCAACTAATCTTACACCTACGGTGTGTATATCATTTCATGGATGCCCTACTTCCCCCCCCAAAAATTAAGGGTC
>PIVM01000012.1 GCA_003353945.1 Gammaproteobacteria bacterium | reverse complement strand
AATCAGCGTACACGAGCATTGGCCGAGTTTAAACAGAATAAAGTGCAGGTGTTGGTGGCAACCGATATTGCTGCCAGAGGCATCGATATCCAGCAGCTGGCGCTGGTAATCAATTTTGACCTGCCCCATGTGGCGGAAGACTACGTGCATCGCATAGGTCGTACCGGTCGTGCCGGAGCGAGTGGGCTGGCGATTTCGCTGGTGGATAAAGAGGAAAGCAAGCAGCTACGAGGTATTGAGCGATTGATCAAGCGCAATATTGAACGAGCAAGTAACGACGAGTAAGAGTCGAGGGAAGCATGCATTTTCCAATTATGCTTAGCTCCTGCTCACTTACAATCGTGCTCTATAGCTTGCCTTTCTCCATCGGTTTAATAGTGTGTATTGCGTGAAGATTTCGTTTATACTTTTTCGTTTTTGAATGCTTGTGCTTCAACTGGGGGAAAAGATGATTAACGACGTCATTAGTAGAAATCAGGGGTTGATTAAGCGATCAATTCTGATGTCAGGTTTTATTGGTTTAGCACTGTCCTGCACGCAGAGTTATGCTGAGATTACATGGGCAGCTAAAGCGGCCTTGAATGTTAAGACCATTGATTTTGAATCTGAGACCGATTCAGTTACCCGGGTAAACTTTTCTGACCCTGAGATAGTTGAATTTATGAGACTAGCTAGTATAGATACAGAGTTGTTGAGTTTGTCATCGAACATCAATAGATCCTATGACGCACAATTGCTGGCGCTTGATCTGTCGGTAACCGCTTCGGTTGATTCCTGGTATGTGAGCATTGGTGTTGAGCCCACTATTGCTGATGATTATGTGAGTAGCGATTTTGTCAATAACTACAGCATAACCGATAGTAGTGACGGTTCTACTATTGCTGATACCACGGGTAATATCTGGGCAGACTACGATATTTCACGATACGACTATTCAGCAACGGTTGGTTATAAGTTTGAGCAAAATATAACCTTGTTTGGTGGTTATAAATACGGTGAAACAACCGAAGAGTATCAGGTGGACTTCGTTATTCTAGAACACTACTTGCCGAATGATTTTGATTCCACGTTTGAGGAATCCGGTTTGTTTATTGGTGGGGCATATACTCTGCCATTTGATGATATTGGCGCATTAACATTCAGTGCCGCCTATGCCTTTATGGAAAACGACTACAAGGAAAGCGGAAATTATAAGGCGTACAACGTACAACGATATGCCGATGACCCCATAGAAGGAGGCTTTCCAATAACGAAAATCAACTACAAGGGGGATGCAACAGGATTAAGTCTGGTTGCGTCATGGGGCGGTGCTTTAACACAGCAATTACGTTACCACGTAACGACCCGGTTCAATGAATATAAATACGATGCTGACGGCAGTGCCGATATATCGTTTTCAGATGCGTTTATGGTAGATTTGCAAAACCAGCTAGATGCCGAAACTGCAGAAAGTTTGTTTGATGATGATCCGACAAATAATTTTAGCGGGAGTGTTGATGTGCATGACGTGACAGCAACAATCAGCATTACTACCCTTTCGGCCGGTTTGTTGTATATCTTTTAGCTAGCACTGTGTTTGATATCGGGATATATACCGACTCTTTGGTATAGATAATTCCCCCAATAAGTTCTACGGCAGCATAAATAGCTGCCGTAGTTGTTGTAGGGTGCAATAAGCTTGCGCATTGCAGTGCCCCGCGAGAGAAGCAAGTGTTTTTGGGTGCCGCTTGCATGACATTTCAATGGTATCCAATACCTGGTTCGTTTTTTTTAAAATCTTTTACAGAGTGTCAGCTCTTACTTTCAAAGTGAAATGACAGTGAGATGTTCGGATTAACGGAGCAACGTCAGCGTTGCTGAATGTCGTTCCTCCCATCATTTCATCTAATTAAAACAGCAGCTTAGCGCTAGCGTGGATTCGCTGGGTAATCTGTTGGTGGATGGTTGTCCAATTAAGCATTAACTCTCTATAATAGACAGTCAAACTCAAAATCCTTCAAACTAGGCCGATTCATGTACCATCGCTACTTTGGATTACAAGAAGAGCCGTTTTCCATTGCCCCCAATCCGGCATACCTTTATATGGGGGAGCGGCACAAGGAGGCGCTGGCTCATTTGCTATATGGTGTCAATGGCAGTGGCGGCTTCGTTATGCTCACGGGTGAAGTGGGGACTGGCAAGACAACTATCAGCCGCTGTTTGCTTGAACAACTACCTGATAATACCGACGTTGCCTTTATACTGAATCCTTTTTTAAACGCAAAGGAGCTACTGGCAACTATTTGTGATGAATTCAATCTGCTGGTTCGAGATAGTGCAAGCCTGAAACATTTAACAGAACAGCTATACCACTTTTTGCTGAATAACCACGCCAGAGGGTGCAATACGGTACTCATAATTGACGAGGCGCAGCATTTGCAGTTTGAAGTGCTGGAGAAAATTCGTCTGTTAACTAATCTGGAAACCGATACAAAAAAACTCTTGCAGATCATTTTTATCGGGCAGCCAGAACTGCGTGAACTGTTGGCTAAACCGGCGTTGAGACAATTGGCGCAACGAATAACGGCGCGTTTTCATATTGATCCGCTGACATTGGCGGAAACCCGAGCCTATATAAATCATCGTCTAAAGGTAGCGGGTCTGCCGGCGAATCAGGAGTTGTTTCCGGCCAGTATAGTAAAAGCAATACACAAAAAAACGGGTGGTATACCACGGCTTATCAATATTCTGTGTGATAGAACCTTATTGGGCGCTTACGCACAAAATACAAGCAAGGTCGATAAAGCCATCTATGCAAAGGCAGCGAAGGAAGCGATAGGAGATCATGTATATCAGCATGATTCTTCTGCTGTCACTGCTCGAGTAAATCACGGCGTCTACAAGTGGGCAGTGCTAGCCAGTGGGATTGTATTGGTCTGTATTGCAATGCTGGCCTGGCGGCTGCCAGAGCTGGCAGAGCGAATTGCAGCAATACCTGTGATAACACCTCTAAAGACACAACAAACTGAGTCTGAGCAAACAGATACTCAGCAGGTGAAGATGTTACCAGCCGAGATTGAGCCTCTTCAGGAGCTTGCAAAGAAAAGCGGTGCGCTGAATGCCGCCAACGGTTTTGCAGATGAAGGTCAGGCATTAAATGAAATCTTGCGTCTTGCTCAACTGGTTGATAAAGGCACTCGCCAGCCCTGTGTGGATATCACCATGCTGGGTTTGCGTTGTGAGAGTCGGGTCGCTGCAACATGGCAGCAGTTTGTTCGCTTGAATCGACCCGCAGTGTTGGAATTATTTGATTCCTTGTCAAAAGAAACTGTCTATGCGCCTGTTGTTGGTGTTACAGACACTCATGCACGGATTAGTATCAGTGACAGTGTTCACTTGATGTCTCTGATGGAGCTTGGTGAGCAGTGGACCGGACGCTTTGTCTTCTTTTGGCAACCGCCTGAATTTTTTAAACGACCCGTTGCCCTGGGTGATCGGGCGGATATTGTAGCTTGGACCGCAAAGAAGTTTTCAGAACTGGACAGGCAGGAAGCCCCGCTTGCTGAAAAAAAGTTTAATAAAGCGTTGCACGAGCGTGTGAAACATTTTCAGCGTGAAAATCTCATAAAGGACGATGGTATTATTGGCACGATAACCCTGTTAAAACTGAATGAGATTCTCGGCATAGCCAAGATAACGCTGAATGATATGCCGCTAGTGCGGTCGGCGCAGAATGATAAGGGTTGACCATGTCCTATATTCTAGACGCACTTAACAAGTCAGAGCGAGAGAGGCAGCAACAAGAACCAGCGCCCGGCTTGCAGGCGGCATTCGGCAGTGGTGCTGATTCACATTCAGTGCAAAATTGGGTTTTTTATATACTCTTGTTTGTTGGATTTTCTGTTGCCTTATTGTTAGGCGGTTATTGGTTGTCCTTTCAGTTCGAACAACCGGGGAAAAAGCTTGACAGCACCCCCATCAATGCACCGCAAATAATGTCAGAACGTGCGCGCCGTCAATCGAAAAATATTACAGAAATATCAACAGCAAATCGTATCAAGCTGAGCTCAGAGCAAGTCAATGACAATCGCCTAAGTGAACAAGATGGTGAAGGTTATGAGTCGGGTGGGGTGAGAAATGCATCTGCACAAGGCCGTGGCGAGCTTGGCTCGCATGCTAATTTGGGTGGGTCGGGTGTGACTGATGTCCACTCCCTTTACCAACAGAGTAAGCTGGAAGCATTAGAGCAAGTATCGGCATCTGAAACGCTTATGAACAATGGGCGTGCTTTGCCACATGGCGATGCATCGGCTAACAAAACGATTGAGCGTAAAGGGAAAGAAACAATAGAGGCTCAGCAAATAAAGTCTGCATCGGTCGGTGGACAACGCATCGAGCCACAAACACAGCATGGTGAGATTGATTACGAAAAAGTGGCTGCAGCCATCGCTAAAGAAATAAATCTGTTGCATGATGAGCAAGGTAACGCTCAGCAGGAGGTTCCTAAAAAACAGGTGCGAGTTACCCCTAAACGCTATGTGCCTCATGTATCAGAAATCCCTGATCATATTCAGCAAGCCATTCCCAGTATTGATTACTCCGCCCATGTCTATGCAATCGATGAAGGTACAGGTTTTGTTGTGCTTAATGGTTCAACCCGCTATCCCGGGGACCGAGTGGGCGCGGACATTGTTGTGAAGGAAATACGGGATGATGGCGTAGTTCTAAGCTATCAGGGTACCGAATTCAGTTTGAACGCAATGAGAAACTGGATTAATGATTGAAGTGTCTTTCATTTTTTTACGAACTGCAGCTTCAAATAGGTAAATTTCCCAAATTGTATTAAACGTCACTACGGTTCCAGCCGCTTACCATAAAAGATAAAATTGACAAGTGCTTTTTCTGATGTGGCGCCCGTCAATGTGCCTTCACGAGTGACGGAGCCGTATATTGCATCATTACTAAAGCCGCCATCCTTGTTTACCTTTAAATACCATGGTTGCCCGGCAGATAAAAAGTTACCCGCCACCGATGTCGTTGCGATGAATTTGAGTTCGCCACTGCCATTAACCACCGCAACACCGATACTGCCATCAGTATCATCAATTCGGCGGATTACAAGGGCAACAGGATTATTTGTAGCATTGACGATGTGAGATATATCATCAGCTGGTATCTTCTTAAAACAGAAGAATGAGCACTCGTTACAGGGGCGGTGACAGCCTCTGTTTAACCATCGGACAGAATTGGCAATATTTTTTCACCCTTAGATAAGCCTGAAACAACTTCAATCATACCTTCCTTACTCACTTTGCCGGTGCGTATAAAACGTCTCTCAGTGATACCATTGTTTACTACCCATACCACATTCAGTTGACCAACCTTGGCGACTCTATCATTTGGAATAAGCAATAGGGACTCAACTCTCGCAGGAAGCATCAAGCGCGCATACATACCGGGTAATAAGCCTTGAGAATAGGGCAGGCGGCTTTTTACCAAAAAGCTTCTAGAACCGGAGTTGCCAGCAGGAACCAACTCTTCAATTTCAGCGACAAGCGTATTGTCGTTGGAAGGAATGATGACTTCCAAGGTTTGATTCAGCTTTAGTGATAAGGCCAGTTTTTCCCTGACATTGGCTTCTACTCGCAAAGAAAGAGGGTTGTATAGGGAGAGCAGTTGAACGCCTGGCTGTGCGGTATCTCCTGGCTCAGCAAATCTATCCACAACGCGGCCTGCAATAGGTGCACGTACCTGAGAAAAACTTAAGGCAACTTGAGCTTGCTGCAAGCCCTGTTTGGCTGTTGCCAGGTTGGCAAGCAAAGCATCATGATTGGCTTTAGCTCTATCCAGATCGGCTTTGGCGAAAACGCCTTTATTACTGAGGTCAATAGCTCTGTTGAGCGCATGTTGAGCCTCAGTCAGGCGTGCAGTGACTGAACGTACTTGTGCATTTGCCTGGGCGCTGCGCGATTGCAGGTCGGTTTTTTCCAGCTCTATGAGTAATTGTCCTCTTTCTACATGGTCACCGGCTCGCACATGAAATTTTTCTATACGCGCCAGAATGCGTGAGGAAATTATGGTTGCCTGCTTAGCTTGTATGGTTGCAGGTACTGGTTCAAAACGCTGTATATTAACAAGTGCTACTGTAATAGCATTGGATTCATCCACTTTATCTGTTGGGTTTTTGCCAGGGATAATTTTTTCAGTGAAAAATCCGGCCATCCAGGCAACCATCAATAGCAAAAGGGCGATTGCCGCAATAGGGAGGATGTATTTTATATTTGGTTTGTTCATGCAGTTAGACCTCAACGATTTGTTCGTTGTCGAAAGCCAATAAATATACAATCGGTACAACCAGTAGAGTAAACAGGGTTGAAGCAATAATGCCAAAAATAATCGCCAGTGCCAGACCACTAAACACTGGATCCAGTGTAATGACCAAATTACCTAAGAGGGTTGTCCCTGCCGTTAATAAAACCGGACGCATACGTACGGCACCAGCCTCAATTAATGCTTCTTTTAGGGGGAGACCACGTGCACGCGCCTGAGTGATAAACTCCACCAGAATAAGAGAGTTTCTGACCACAATGCCTGCCAGTGCGATCATGCCGATCATGGCGGTTGCAGTAAATAAAATGGGTTCTGGTGCACCAGCAATTTCACGCTCGCCGAATTGATTAAGAAACCAGAATCCCGGCATAATCCCTATGGTGGTGAGTGGAATAGCGGACATAATTATCAGCGATAAGCTTGCTGATGACGTCTGAAGTTTTAGCACAAAGAAAATTCCTATCAGTGCGAACAAAAAAGCCAGCCCCATATCGCGGAATACATCTACCGTAATTTTCCATTCGCCTTCACCCGTCCATATGACATTGATGTCCTCGGGTAAGTGCCAACCGTCACCGGCGCCAGAATGCAAAAAGTTTCTTGTTTGCCAATCACTGGCAGTGCCTGCAGTGTTCCCTAAGTCAGCATTAATGTCGGCAATGACTTCTGCTGGTGTTCTACCGGAAATTTCCGCCATCACATACACGACTGGCTTCAGATCTTTACGATGGATGGATTTGTCCGCCACTGAGTAGGTGAATTCGCCCAATTCACCCAGAGCAACCAGTGGCTGCGGGGCATTATCCAAGCCGTTGCTACCGCTTTGTTGCACAATACCAGCACGACCTTTGACTTGTAATCGTTGCAGGTCATTGATGGAGGATCGCTCTGCTATCGGCAAACGCAACTCCAGCGGTAACGGTTTAGCTTCGCGCTCCTGTTGCAAGAAGCCTGCACGATATCCCTGGTTTGCCATCAGCAAGGTCTTGTTAATGTCATCGCTGGCAATGCCAGAGAGAGCGGCCTTTTGTTTGTCAGTAATAAAACGTAAGCGTCGTTGTTCGTCTTCTACAGTAGTATCCACCTCGGTAACAAACGGTTCTCGGACCAGGCGTTGTTTGACGAGTTGTGCCGCTTCCTGCAATTTGCTGTAGGGCGTCAGCGTTGAACCGTATACTTCGCCAACCAGTGTGCTTAAAACCGGAGGGCCAGGTGGTACTTCCACCACCTTGATATTAATGCCGTTTACATTCAAAGCAGCGAGTAGTTCACGTAATCGTAATACCACTGCGTGCGATTGATGTGCTCGCAGACTCTTATCGACCAGGGTGATGCGTAAGTCCGCCAGATACGGTGCATTGCGTTGATAATAGCGCCTTACCATGCCATTAAAATCAATCGGTGAAGGTGTTCCAACAAAACTGGCAACGGCTTGAACCTCATTTAACTGGCGAACCCGCTGTGATACCTGTTGGGCAATACCGGCTGTTTGTTCAAGCGTTGCTGATTCAGGCATATCAATGATGATTTGCACCTCATTTTTATTGTCAAAAGGAAGCAGTTTTAATGGCACCAGCCGCATCATCGGTAGCATGGCTGCTGCGATAAACAGCGCTAATACGGCCCCCAAAACCCATTTAGCTTTTGTTCTACTGTCTAGCAAAGGTTGTAAAATACATCTGTACACTTTTAACAGACCGTTATCGCTTTCCGTCTCGTCGTTGCTGTTTTGTTTTGGTAGTGAGGTATGAAGAATTTTACTGGCCAGCCAAGGAGTAACCATAAATGCAACAAGGGTGCTGGTGGCCACACTGACCGGCACATTAAATGCCATTGGTGCCATATACGGTCCCATCATGCCGGTAATAAAAGCCAGGGGTATAAAAGCCAGAACAATGGTGATGGTGGACATGATCAGAGGTACTTTGATTTCCGAAATGGCCGCTACAATTTTGTTCTGTAATGATCCTGTGCCTTTTTTTAAAAACCGTTCAATATTGTCAACGCCGGTGATCGGATCATCGACCAGTAAACCTAATGACAGAATCAGGGCAAACAAGGTGACACGATTTATGGAGTAACCAAATGCCATATCCAGCGCTAAGGTGACGCCGTAACTAATAGGAACGGCGATGCCCACAACCAGGGCGGGTCGCCAGCCTAGGAATACTGCAATAAAAATGACGACAGTGAACACGGCAAATGCCAGGCTGGAGGTCAGGTTGTCCACTTTTTCATTAGCCGTCGCACCATAGTCGCGAAGTACTTCAATATGAACATCGTTTGGCAATAACTGTTGTTGTAAATCGTTTATTAATGTGTGTACGTTCTGGGCTACGCTGACTGCGTTACTGCCGCGCTTTTTGGCAACACTGATCGTTACCATTGGGTAGTTTTCCTGCGCTGTCTGATAAGCCGGGTGTTTGCTGGAAAAATCAATCCATGTGTATTGATTGGGTTCGGCCGGGCCGTCGATAATGTCAGCCACATCCTGCAAAAACACCGGATGGCCATCAACGACATTAATCACGGTTTGTTTTAGTTCATCCATGCTGCGGATAAAGTCGCCGCTTTCCAGTAACACGGATTCATTACTCAGTGACCAGTAACCCGTGCTTTGAAGCACATTCGAAACCTGCAGGGCATAGACAATATCTGCACTGGTACTTTGACGCGCCGCCAGACTTTCGGGTTGAGGAAGAATACGAATTGTTCTGGGTCTGCCGCCTGTTACGTTAACCTCGCTGGTATCGCTGATGGCCTGTAAATAGGTGGAAACTTCATCGGCTATACGTCTCAGTTCATAGTCACTGTTTCGCTCCGGTTTATCACTCCATAAAGCCAGCATCACAATAGGTACGTCATCAACTTCAACAGGTTGTACTATCCAGTTTGCGACAACGCCTGGAATCTTGTTCTGATTCGAATAGAGTTTGTTGTAGGTATTCAATATCGCGTCTTCACGATCTTCACCGACATAAAAGCGCAGGGTCACTGCCGTTTTGCCCATCATTGATGATGAGTAAACATTTTCTACGCCAGGAATTTGGGCCAGTAGTTTTTCCAAGGGAATAGTGACCTGTCTTTCAACCTGTTTTGCTGATAGCCCTGGAGATTCGACCAACACATCAACCATGGGTACGACTATTTGTGGCTCTTCTTCGCGCGGTGTGTAATTTAGAGCTGTCGCACCCAAAATGATGGATAGCACAAAAAACAGCATTGGTAATCCACCCGATAAGCTGTAGGCAACCAGTCTGTCCATAGGATGTGAAGAATTCATGGGCTTAGCCCCGCGAGTGAATTTGGTTGGCCATTGGCTTTTTTCCTTGTGTAATCATGGATTGCAAAACATCTCATAAAGATTGGCAATAATGGCTTCTACTTTCGGGTCTGCTAATTGGTAATATATTGTTTGAGACTCTCTGCGTGTTGCTACAAAGCCAGCTTGTCGTAGTTTGGCAAGGTGTTGTGACAGCGCTGACTGCGAGATCGGGACACGACTGTTTAAGTCACCGACCGAGAGTTCTCCTTCGGTTAATACGCACAGAATCATTAAGCGATTGGCATTGGCCAATTGCTTTAGAAACTTCTCTGCGTCACTCGCATGTTCTTTCATCTCTGTGAAATTAATATTCATAATAACTCCAATAAGGTTGAGATTAGTTTACATTATATTAGAAATACCGCAATTAGATATTGCTAAATAAGTAAAAGCTAATATAATTATGCTCAGTGTTACTTTGCTAGGAGATTCCGATGTCAATTAACGATGCTTTACGCCTGATTGCAGGCATTATGATTTTGCTCTCGGTAGGCTTGGCAGTTGCTATTAATATCAATTGGTTATGGCTAACGGCATTTGTTGGTGTCAATCTGCTGCAGTCTGCATTTACCAAATGGTGTCCGATGATGACGATATTGGCGAAAGCCGGTTTAAAAAATGAAGCTTGCGAGACCATTATGTTAACGACTATCCAGCAGTTGGTTCAGCGTATTCGACCTGAATTGCGTTGTATAACGGCAGATATTGCTATGATTGAAGTGAAGCAGAATAATGGTGTGGTGATTGATGTACGTGAGCCGGCTGAAGTTGCACAAGCGCCGACAATGCAATCGATCAATATACCACGGGGAATATTGGAGATGGAGGTATTGTCCAGGTATCCCAATGCCGATACGCCGATATATATTCATTGCGCAACGGGAGCCAGGGCGACCTTGGCTACCGAACAACTCAGACGTATAGGGTATGGCCGAGTCTGTGTTATCACTTCTGAATTACAGGCAGTTCTTAACCATCAAATCGAGTCACCTTTGGAATAATAAAAAGAGTAACAGGCATGAGCAATACACCGCTGATCATTGATTACTATACTGACATTCTTTGTGTCTGGGCCTGGATTGCTCAGCGTAGAATTGATGAGCTTAACGTGCAGTTAGGTAGCAAAATTGAGTTGTACTACCATTACATTGATCTGTTTGGAGACACAGAGACTCGAATGCGTAATCAATGGGTAGACAAAGGAATGTATGACGGTTTCGGAGATCATGTTGCTCATGCTGCTGCCCCTTTTGAAACTGCCCCGGTAAATCCTGATATCTGGCATAAAGTGAGGCCAACCACTTCAGCTAATGCACATTTGGTGATAAAAGCCGTTGAGCTGGCTTATGGCACAGATGAAGCTGTTGCGTTTGCGCTTGTTCTACGAAAAGCGTTTTTTGTAGAAGCGCAGGATATTAGTAACCTTAAGGTTCTTTGTGGATTAGTAAAGCAGCAGGGGCTTGATGATAAGCCGATAAACGAGGTTATCAATAAGGGTTCTGCTATTGCAGAATTAATGGGGGACTATCAAAGAGCCAAGCAGCAAGGGATAAAAGGCAGTCCTTCCTATGTGATGGATAAGGGCAGGCAAACACTGTACGGCAATGTCGGTTACCGGGTTTTACATGCCAATATCGAAGAGTTACTAAAAAATCCAATGGATGAAGCCAGTTGGTGCTGAAGTTACAGCCGGTAGCTAATAATATACAAACAATTGAGGTGATCAATGAGTATTAAATCAATGACGGTCATGGCATCGGTCTTATGGGCAAGTTTTACGCCACAGGGTTTTGCTGATGCCGTGGATCAGGTGGCGTTAAAAGCTGAGGCTGTAGCTATCGTAAAACGTTTTGGTGGAGCACTTAAGCCGCAGCTCAAACAAGCATTGCAGTCCGGCGGACCGGTGAATGCGATTGGGGTTTGCGCTGTTCGGGCACCGGAAATTGCCAAACAGCTTAGTCTGGAAACTGGTTGGCAGCTGAAACGCGTGAGCCTCAAATTTCGTCATAGCAAAACGGCTATGCCCGATAAATGGGAAGAAAAAATACTACGGCAGTTTGATGAGAGGCAATCTCAGGGGGAGTTGCCCGCTGAAATGGCTTACGCGGAAGTTGTCGGCGATCAATTCCGCTTTATCAAAGCGCAAGGGGTCGAAGCGATTTGTCTTACCTGTCACGGAGAAACTTTGGATTCTTCTGTGCGTGATGCTCTGAATAAGCACTACCCTGATGACAGAGCAATCGGATACTCCCTGGGCCAGGTTAGGGGAGCGTTCAGTTTGTCGCGGGCGTTGTAAGTCCGTCCGAGCCCAAGATGTTATTTTCCCCCTTTATCATCGCCGCCATGTACTGGCGCGTGTTGAAGAATCCGGTCGGCCAGGCGAGAAAACGGCAGGCTCTGGATCCACACGGTGCCGGTGCCTTTCAGGGTGGCGAGGAATATGCCTTCGCCGTCATCATCACAATCATAGTCAAAGATAGCTCAGTTGTTGTCGGAATCTTTGTTTTATTCTAGTCAATTAGCAAACGAAATTTCAATCTCGTATTTGTAACATTTCTTGTCTCTATACATCAAAAGATTAGGCGTCTGATGTTTTAATTACGCGGGAGAAAGCAGTGTCTATTCAGTTTGTAGCGATTTTTCTTATTGTAATGTTAAGTGCGTGCGGTGGCGGCTCCAGTGGTGGTGGTTCAGCCTTTTCATCGAACTCGTCGAAGTGGTTAGTACCGGAAAGCCAAGTGCGTGATGGAGGCCCAGGTCCTGACGGAATTCCCTCCATCGACAATCCCAGGTTCTTGACTGCAGGCCAGGCAATTAGCATACCCGATGAACAACTCGTCGTGGGAGTCAGAATAGGCGATGAGACGAGAGCTTACCCCCATAATATCCTTGATTGGCATGAAATTGTAAACGATGAATTCTTGGGCGGATCGGATAGCCAAAAAGTAATCCTGAGCTATTGCCCACTGACCGGCTCATCCTTACTTTGGAAAGCATTTAGTAACTCAAACAACCCAACGTTTGGCACCTCTGGGTTATTATATAATTCAAATCTCATTCTTTACGACCGGGAAACAAATAGTCTCTGGGCACAGATGTTGCAACAATCTGTCAATGGTTTGGAGATTTCGAGAGTTCCCGAAAAATTGCAGGCCATTGAAACCACATGGGCAACATGGAAGGCCATGTACCCCAGCACTTTGGTGTTGTCAGAGGTGACAGGGTTTACGCGAAACTACGCAAATTACCCCTACGGAAGTTTTCGTACAAACACAGACCTATTGTTTTCTGTTTCCAATTTTGACACACGTTTGCACCCTAAAGAACGCGTGGTCGGCGTTCGGGTTGATGATGTGAGTAAGGTCTATCAGATAAATTCATTTGCCGGTTCTGTAGAGGTTCTGAACGACAGGGTCAATGAATTTTCAATCGTGGTAATTGGTAGCAGTAAAGACAATTTTGGTGTTATTTACAGTCGAGTTCTAAATGATGGCACGATCCTGGATCTCAGTTCAGTCGAAGGAGAGCTGCCCGTGGTAATGGAGGATAGTGAAGGCAATCAGTGGGACATCTTTGGGCGCTCTGTAAGTGGAGCGCGTACAGGCGAGCAATTGGGAAAAACTGACTCTTTCATTGCCTATTGGTTTGCATGGGGTACCTTTTTCCCAAATGCAAATATCCATTTTTAGCTAAATATTTCGTTGCATATTGGGTTAGCGATTAGATGTACTATCGACGCCATTTCCATAGAAGCCAATACGCCAATAATATTGTATGTTTTCTTAGACGAGAATGCGCTTGACGGATGTGATTTACTTTGTCACGCGGACGCAGAAGCGTGGCTGAACAAGTTTATTCTATTTGATAATTGCCACTGGAAGTAGTTGGGTTTCTGCCTTGACTCATCTTCTCCTGTAAGCATTTCTTCAGAATTTGCCTCGAATATCATTAGCTCCTGGAAATACTTTTGCACTAGTGTCGTCGCAGTCATTCGCTTCTACACAAAAACCATCGCCATTATCATCTCGATTGGTATCTCCACCAGGTGCGACTAAATTGAGACCTTTTCCTTTATTTGAATACCGAGAAACTCGATTTCTAAAATCTGTCGCGCCGACGGCAATGCTTTGGTTACTAAATGCAAAAGTAAACAAAAGGATTAATGATAAAAACGGGCAAATGACATGTTGCGCTCCTTCAATGCTTTAACAAAAGCAACTCTAATTCATAAATTCTATCCAAAGTCTAGCAGTCGGTCATTAGGGTGCTAATATCGATTATCTATAGGCTTTATAATTAAAAACAATCAACAAAAATCAGGTAATACCGTTTTAGCAATAATACGGCCACAAAAATTTTAAATCAGCTTGCTTGTGAGTCAACTGCTCTCGATGAGCCTTTCAACCATTTTTTGCAGGGGCTGCATGATGAAGAAAATCTTCATTATCATATTATGGGGGGCGCCGCCGACTATCTGCATGAGAATAGTTGTGCATTGACCATCGACATAGTGGTTGACGATGAGCTGAAGCACAAGATTATCGAGCCTTTCAAAAAAAGCTTGGCCTGTCTAGAGGCCGGTAACATCACCAAAGATCAACTCATTGAAACCATTGTACTTACCGAGTTTTCGGAATGGAACGAGCTGTTTGTCTACGTTATCGATAAGCTAATGCAGCATAACACCCAAGGTGATGAGCTGCTGTAATTGGTCCCATTAGGCAACACAAAGGTTCCATCATCAGAAGTACGCACCGAACGGTTTAATGCTACATTTCGGGAATGTTCATGAAATTTCTAATAGATTTTTTTAGGTTCTGCCTCAATTACATTATCAGGACGAGCCAAAATCAGCGTTGGGATTGCAACAGAACTTCTTCTCGTTTATTGTTGCGTTAGTTGCCCTTTTGCTCAATTGGGTTCGCAGGTGAGAATAATGAAATTATTGCAAAGATGGTTTTTGTTAGCCACTGCGTTCGCTACCATGGGCAATCTGTCCGCTGCTTACGCCGATAGCAAAATGAAAGCGTTGCTCAATCTTACACTCGAAGAACTGTTGCAAATTAAGGTCGTCGGCTCCACGCTCGCCGAAGAATCACTGCACAGCGTCCCTTCATCGGTGACAGTGGTTACCCACGCACAAATACGTCAACTCGGCGTCAATACGCTTGAAGAACTGATGAACCACGTGCCGGGCTACCAGAGTTACCGCTCCGACAATGCAATAGGATCCTATGCCAGCCGCAGCAGACTGTTGGTGAATTCCGCGCGCGAAGTATTGTTGTTATTGGATGGTCAACGCCTGAATCACGATATGTTTGGCAGTGCTTTTTTTGATCGGGAATTGTCGCTGGAAAATGTGGCGCGTGTGGAATTTATACGCGGGCCCGGTTCGGCCATATACGGCGCTAATGCCTTTTTGGGTGTCATCAATGTCATTACCGCCACCGATCTTAACGAGGCGGCGCTGAGCGGCGGTAGTCATCAACAGCAGCAAGCCATTTTGAATGTCAGCGGACAATTGGAAAACGGCCTGCAAAGTTCGCTGTTTGCACAAGCACGCCACAGCGATGGCGAGAAACAAACCGTCTACAATCCACTCACAGACAGCTTTGTCGATAGCCGACAGGATGCGCGAAATCAGAGCCTCTATTGGCGCGCGCAGTGGGGCGATTGGGGCTTGCTAGCACGCTGGGTCGAAACCGTTAATGAAGACGGCTATTCGATAGGTACTATCGGCGATGGTTTCAATCGCTATGAAACCAGCGCCAGCTTTCTGAGCTTGAATTACCAGCACACGCTGGGTTCACACTGGGAATTCAGCAGCCGCCTCTATGATTCACCCTATCGCTATGAACCCGAGTTTCAGACGAGGAGTGTGCCACTGACTATTTCGCAAACATTGGTAGAGGGCAGTGAAAGCGGCTTTGAAAATCAACTGCGTTGGCATGAGGGCAGTGCCAAGGCTCTGCTGGGGCTGGATTACACACGTAGTAGTGTCGATAAAATGGATACGAATTTATGGTTACCCCCCGCCGTCCCTAATGCACCGTTTGAACTCTTCGGCACCGAAACTCGGCGTGTGACCGGGGCCTATGTGCAGTGGCAAGATGCGCTGGGTGAGCAACTGACGTACATTCTCGGTGTGCGCAAGGACAATTACTCGGACGTCAACGGCTACATCAGCCCGCGCTTGGGCTTGATCTGGCAAGTGGGTAACGACAATACGCTGAAATGGCTTTACGGCGAAGCCTTCCGCGCGCCCGCACGCAGTGAATTAAGTCTCAAGAACAATCCAAACCAGATCGGCAATCCCAATCTGGATCCAGAAATTTCCAAAACGGTTGAACTGGTGTGGATGCAAACCGGTAGACGGCATTACAGCAGCGTCAGCCTGTTTGATACCGAAATTGAAGATGCTGTAGAGATTACCAACACCGCACCGCCGCGCACGTATATCAGCGGTGCAAGCCAACAGGTGAGCGGCATTGAGATGGAGTGGCAGTGGTATTTTGCACCCGGCTGGCAACTACGCGGTGATCTCAGCCACATCTTTAACTCACCGCTCGACCCCAATGTCAACGCTGAAGACTTACTGCGCAGTAGTTTTCTTTACAGCAAAAATGAATTCACAGCCAGCCTCAGTGGCCGATATCACGGTAAGACTCGAGATGCCAATACCTCTGCCGCTGGGTATCGCGCGCTGGGTGGCTACACCTTGTTCGATGTGCACGCGCATTACCAAGTTACAGCGCAATGGCAGGTCTATAGCAACGTGCGCAATCTCACCGACAAAGCGTACCTGCAGCCAGCTATATCAAGATCTACAAATCCTTATGGCGCACCAGGGTTGGGGCGTGAAATTGAAGTGGGTGTGCGTTGGAATTTTGATTAATAAATCCGACCTTTCAGGTCTTAAATTTGATCCTGTCAACTTAACCCGGCCCTGATAATCGGCCAGCAAGACAAACTATGAGCGTTACCGCTAGTCTGCTCTAGAATATTTCGCGTAACAAATCATACAGAATTATTGGTACTGTGCTGCAAGGTTGTTTGTTTCTGGCTTTAGGGCTGATCTGCTGCCTGTGGATTTTATCAGCCTTTATCAGCATTAATGCTATGATTACTTTAGTACTGAGAAAGCACAAAACGGCTTCATAATGTCACCCAGAACGATCAGTAAAATAGCCAAAGAACTGGAGATCAATATTGAGACGATCCGCTTTTATGAGCGCAAAGGGCTTATTGATCAGCCTGAAAAACCAGCACAAGGCTATCGCCACTATCCTGATGAGACCCTGGATCGAATCCGTTTTATCAAACGTGCACAGGAACTGGGCTTTACACTCGATGAGATCCAAAATCTACTGAGTTTGAATGACCACCCCTGCGGTCAGGTTCAGGCGTTGGCAGAATACAAACTTAGCGCAGTCAAAGCCAAAATGGCCGATTTACAACGTCTGGACAAGGCGCTCGAAGAGCTGCTTTCCCAATGCCGTCGTAATGACGACGATACGCATTGCCCCATCATTGATTCACTTCAGCCCAAGTGACCTTACCTTGACTCCGTACCAATGTACGGAGCTTATACTGCAAACATTGTATCCTCAGCGCGGAGGCAGCATGTTTAAAAATGGTGCGAATACTACACTTATTGGCGGCTTTATGGCTGCCTTGGGTGCCAGTCTATGTTGTGCCGGCCCACTCATTTTGCTGTCGATGGGTGTCAGCGGTGCCTGGATCGGCAATCTGACCTTGGTTGAACCTTATCGGCCTGTTTTCATTGTTCTTGTTGGGGTGATGTTTGGCTGGTCGGGATACCAATCGTTCAAACCCATTGAACATTGTGATCCGGGAACGGCCTGTTCGATACCCACCGTACGTAAGCGAAGACAAATGGTATATGTGGTGACGCTGGTGTTAGCTCTATCGCTGGTCGCCAGCCCCTATTGGATTCCTCAACTGACTTAATTGGGTTAACCCGTGCATGAGATCGAGTTATGAAAAAATATACCTTTGCGACAATTGCTGTCGTTTGGCATGCGGTCACGTGGGCGAATGAGCAAACCGTTACGCTGGTAGTACCTTCGATGAACTGCGCCTTATGTCCGATCACGGTCAAGAAAGCGCTGAAAAAGGTAGAGGGTGTTACTCAAGTAGATGTGACATTGGAAATCAAGCGTGCGGTGGTTTCCTTTGATGACAGCAGAACTCATATTGAGGCGTTAATTGATTCGACAACTAACGCTGGATACCCTTCAATGCTGAGGGGGCAAAGGATAAGTGAGTAAAGAGGTTATATTGGAATCTGAACTGACCTGTCCTGAATGCGGTTACAAAAAACGAGAGATAATGCCAACCGATGCTTGTCAGTGGTTTTATGAGTGTGAGCAGTGCCACAAGGTGTTAAGGCCGTTGCCAGGTGACTGTTGTGTTTATTGTTCTCACGGCACTGTTAAGTGCCCACCTATTCAACAAGGTAAGGGTTGTTGTAGTTAAATAACAAAGTGGGCCTAGAATTTAGGCGAAAGTATAAGTGGCAACATTTGCAAAATACACGATAGATTTTTTGTGTGGTGCAATCAAATTTTAATTTTTCGATCGCCTGTTCTGTAACATAAGCCGATAGATGATCTGAATTGAATTTCAGGGCAATTATTTTCAGAAAAACATGATAGCTGCCGTTGAAAGGTTGCCTTTCAAATAGGATCGTTAGAGCGCTTTTGTAAAATCACTTGCATGCAAATGGGGATTAAGCGCCATTCAGTTAATAGATTACTTCTTCATCCAGGTATTTTTGGTATTCATCATGCGGAATATCCATCATCTCGCGAAAAACCCGTTCATTGTCCTGCCCCATGACTGGGCCGGGATGCACATCAATTTCAGTGCGGCTGGTTTTGATATAAGGCCCGTAGATGGTTTCTTTAAATCCCAGAGGGTGTGTGACTTCAATGAAGGTTTTTCGCGCTTTATAATGTGGATTGTTAAGCAGGTCAGGAATATTCAGCACGGGTGCTGCGGCGACTTCGTGTTTTTGCAAGAGCTCAGCAAGCTCGTCATCTTTGTAGTCTTTTGTCCACGCTGCTAGTTGCTCATGAAGTGTGTCGATATTGTCCAGGCGGCCGGCGGTTGTCTTCAGGGTTTCATCCATTGCCCAATCCGGTGAGCCCATCGCCTGACATAGGCTTTGCCATTCCTTATCATTCATGACAGCAATACTAATCCAGCGGTCATCACCCCTTTCGTCACCCCTTTCGTCACCCCTTTCGTCACCACTACAGGGGAAAACTCCATGGGGTGCTGCAGCATTAGTCGGATGACGATTTCCGATAGGTCCGGCAATTCGGCCGTTCATGATGTAATCCATGAATGCCGGGCCTATCATCTGCATGATGCCTTCCTGCTGGGAGAAATCCACTTTCTGTCCACGGCCGGTACGTTTGTGGTGATGCAGTGCCAGCAAAACACCCACGGCGCCGACAACGCCGCCCAAAGGATCTGCAAAGGCATTTTCCATGGGAGTGGGAGGTTCTTCAAAATAACCGGTTAAGCTATCAAGCCCGGTAATGCTGCTTAGGCTCATGCCATAGGTACGCACCGTTTTCATCGGCCCGGTTTCTCCTGCCGCTGGCATGGACGCCATAATAATGTCGGATTTAATCGCCTTTAGCGCATCGTAACCCAAGCCCAGTTTATCCATCACACCGGGACTGAAGTTATCAATCACGACATCACAGTGACTGACCAGTTGCTGGGCAAGTGCCCGCCCTTCCGGTTTTGTAAGGTTTAATGTAATGCTACCGTTACCGGCCCAGCCGGCATGGTTTTGAATGCTGCGGTTAATGTCCTGGATACCTTCCGCGTAGGGCGGTAAGGTGCGATTGATTTCAATTCTGGCTTTTGACTCGATTTTAATAACTTCTGCACCCAGAAATCCCAGGGTTTGCCCGGCGACGGGTCCCAGCCATTCCCGGCCAAAATTGGCTACGCGAATGCCTTGAAGTGGAAGTGCTTTGTTCATGCCTTAATCCTCGCCCCTTATTGTCATATTAGCTATTCGATAGCCTGTTTTTCAAATTCCCTTTCTTTAGATAACGCCCGCTTCATTTAACGCGCCATAGTCAACATCGGAAATCTTGAGCTTTTCTTTGAAAACAATGTCGTTGTGTTCTCCAAGTAAAGGAGCTGCACGCACCGGACCCCCCGGACTGTCACAAAGCTTAATGGGGGCCCCCATGTTTTTTATTGTCCCTAACGCGGGGTGTTCCATATCAAATATAAAGCCACGCTCTTTCAGGTGTGGATGATCTGCGGCGTCGGCCACTGTAAATACTGCGGTTGAGGGTACGCCATTTTCCTGGACCACATCCATAATCTCTTGTTTGCTTAGAGTCATGGTCCAATCAATCATCATCGAATAGATGAGGTCTGCGTTTTGAGCGCGAGTAAACATATCATCAAACATCTCAAGGTCAGCCCACTCGGGATTGCCCATCGCATTTTTTAAGCCATGCCACTGATCAGTGGTCAAGGCGATCATCCAGACATAGCCATCTTTGCAGGGCAGGATCGTTGCAGGTGCGGCCAACGGCATGCCCACGCCAGTTCGGGTTTCCCATTTGCCGTCCTGGGCATAACCGCCAATATTTTGTGCGCCGGTAAAAATGGCGGCAATCGATTCAGCGCAAGAAACGTCGAGCTGTTGTCCTCCACCTATCAAGTCACGACCATAGAGTGCAGCCAATCCCCAGGCAATGCCAGTGTAGGCGCCAAAGTAGTCGGCAGAAAATGTACCGTGCATTAGCGGTGGTTGATCCGGCTTACCGCAATAACGCGAGCCTGCTGCGGTCAGGTGGAAGGCATTTAAATCGGTGCCTTTCCACTTCGAGTAGGGGCCGGTCTGGCCAAATGGCGTGATAGATATCACAATGAGATCGGGAAATTGCTCGGCTATCGAGGCATAGTCCAATCCCCATTCCTTCATCTGTGACGGCAGATTATTTTCAATCAAGACATCGGTTGATTCAAGAAGTTGGAGAAAGAGCGCTTTACCTTTTTCAGTGGAAACATCCAGTGTGATGCTTTGCTTATTACTGTTTAGGTTGAAGTAAAGGCCGCTTTTTTCCAGGTGAGGCTCATCATTTGGAAAAGGCCCCAAGTGGCGGGACGTGTCGCCGCTGCCTGGCTTTTCTACCTTAATGACAGACGCACCATAGTCGCTAAAGACTTTTGCACAAAAAGGGGCGGAAACACCTTCGCCCAGTTCAAGTACGCGTACTCCTTCCAATGCGGCAGTGGTCATTTTCTTATCCCTCTTGCGAGCCTTTATGTTTCGGTATCAGTGAGTCGTTCGATATCTGCTTCAGTATAACCGGCTTCTCGCAGAACCTCGACAGTATGCGCGCCGACATCGGGTGGCAAGGTACGTACTTCGCCCGGTGTTTTCGAAAACTTCGGTGCAATGCCCACTTGTGGCACTTTGCCGAACTCTGGGTCGTCCAGTTCAACAATCATCTTGCGGGCACGCATATGCGGGTCTTCCACGGCTTCGTCGATACTGTAAACCGGTGTGGCGCAGATTTCATCTTCTTTAAATTCTTCAAACCATTCGTCCCGCGGTTTTTGTTTGATTTTTTCTTTCAGGCAGTCAAACATCTGCGGATACAGGTCCTCGTTGAATTGTTCCTTGGTAAACTGCTCGCAACCCAGGCGTTTGCAGAGCTTGGCCCAGAACCAGGGTTCCATGCAACCCACGCTCACCCATTTATTGTCGGATGTTTCGTACACGCTGTAGCAGGGCAGAGCGCCGTTAAGAAAGTACTCACCTGGTTTGGCGGGCTCACCGGTAATGTAATAATCGGCGACCTGCAGGTTGGCCAGCGACATAACACCGTCACTCATGGCCATATCGATATATTGCCCCTCGCCGGTTTGGTTGCGTGATACCACGGCAGCCAAAATTGAAAATGCCGAGAACAGACCGCCGCCGGCAAAATCGCCAATAATGTTAACTGGAATCGTGGGGGCTCTGTCTTTTTCACCGATCATGCCGAGCACACCGCCAACGCTGACATAGTTCATGTCGTGCCCTACGAGATCTCGATAAGGGCCGTCCTGGCCATAGCCACTCACCGAGCAGTAAATTACCTTCGGATTGATTTTTTTAACGCTTTCGTAATCAATGCCCAGCCTGGCCGCCACACCCGGTCGAAAACCTTCGACCACAATATCGGCAGTTTCAATTAATTTCAGGCAGGCTTCGCGTGCGGCGTCGTCTTTCAGATTGAGTGTGATGGAGCGCTTGTTGCGAAACACCGGATTAAATACCCGCGTGCGACGACCCTTGCCCATTTCTGCTGCAACGCTGCGTCCCTGGTTGGGTGGTTGCTCAACACAGATAACATCGGCGCCCAGGTCTGCCAGCAACATGGTGCCGAAGGGGCCGGGGGCATGGCGTGACAAGTCGATAACTTTGAGTCCCTGCAGGGCAGTCATGGCTGTATCCTCTGGTTTTGCGTTGCAGTTATTTCCTTGTTGGATAGGGAAATATCACTGTGGATTGAAAGATTACAATGGTGCATTAAGCACTCCACGTAGGGATAAAAAGGACAAAAAATGCTTTATTCTTTGATTTTTCCATCTTGCCAGCGGCCATTAATAAAGTCAAATAACCTGTCTATCAGGTAGCTTGATTAAAATTGCTTGGCGGGTTATTCTGCACCTTCGAAATTGTATTAAGCTGCTATGTCTTTTTTTTATGTGTGTCCTGAACGCTCGGCTTTCAGGTTCAATAGATTAAGACGCGGTTCAGCACGGTAAGACATTGAGGAGACCTGCCTTGGCCAGAAAAGACCCACTGAGAACGAAATTATGTGAATCCCTGGGAATAGAGTATCCCATTGTGGCGTTTACCCACTGTAAGGATGTCGCTGCAGCGGTCATTAATGCAGGTGGTTTTGCTGTATTGGGTCAGACCCAAAGCACGCCAGATGAGATTGAAGCTAACATAAAATGGCTGCGCGAGCGTATTGGCGACAAGCCTTACGGTATTGATCTGGTGTTCCCTGCCTCCGTGCCAGCAGCCGGTTCTACTGAACAGCTTCTTGCCGGGATTCCAGCGGAGCAACAGGCTTACGCTGATGATATTGCCAAGCGCTACGATATTCCGGAGCCCAAAAAGAGACCTGAACTATACGACTTGGGTTGGATGGAAAAGGAAACGCCACGCAAACAGCTAGAAGTTGTGCTTGAGGAGCGTGTGCCGGTCATTGCCTCGGGTTTAGGTAATCCCGACTTTTTTGTGCCCGCCGCCCATGAACGCGGCATGCAGGTATGGGGTTTGGTGGGCAAGCCGCGTCAGGCCAAGCGTGAGCTGGAAGCAGGTGTTGATGTCATCATCGCACAGGGAACAGATGCCGCAGGCCACACCGGTAGTATTGGAACCTTTTCCATTGTCCCCCAGGTCAAAGCCATTGCTGGCGATGCACCGGTTATTGCTGCAGGTGGTATTACTACGGGTCGCCATCTTGCCGGCGCTATCGCGCTGGGTGCCTCTGGTGTGTGGACGGGTACGCTCTGGTTGCCCTGTCGTGAATCCGATACCGATATGCTAATGAAGGAAAGATTGATTGAGGCAACTGCTGAAGACACTTCCTGGTCTAACTGTGTGTCCGGCTTCACCATGCGTACGCTCAAATGCAAGTGGCATGAAGAATGGAGCAAGCCAGATGCGCCAAAAGCGGCACCTGCGCCTTACCAGTTATTGCTGTTCGCCAAAAACAAGCAGTCTGCATTTGACTGGGGCATCAAGGAGTTTATGACGGAAGCCTCCGGACAAGGCGTTGGTTTTATCGATAAGATGAAGCCTGCACGCCAGATTGTCTCTGATATGGTGGACGAAGCCTATGAGGTTTTTGATGAAATGTATGGAGAGGATGAGGACGAATAAAGTCTAATTGCTATCTCTTGGCACTGATATCTCATAGTGTAAGCCGCCCCCTGGTTCTTTCTTGGATCAGAGGGGCGTCATGTCAACGGCTTCGCTCCTCATCCTCCTCATCCTCCTCATCCTCATCCTCATCCTCATCCTCCACACCCTCCATAACTAAGCAAGTACTAGCCCGTATCATTGCCTCTAAAGCTGCCTGCATAAAAATCGATTTATAGTTTCCGCTTTATTTCATCGGTCTACGTATCATTGCTCTTCATTGAGAGTGTCGAATGTAATAATGCTGAAATAGTAGATTTTGCCGCCTGAATATTCCAGTATATAGTCATATTGACCGTGTGGTAGATTTATAGCGGGATATATCGGTCCACAGTGTTACTATGTCGGCAATATGTTTGTGGAGTGTCAGTGCGGTCTGCTTTTGATTGAGCGCTTCCCAGGATATTGGGTTATGACAGTTGCGTTCCAAATGACTAATAAATAAGGTTGAGAAAAAGTATGCAAGAGAGTTGGGAAGAAATAAAAGCAAGAGTGGATATTGAGAATTTTCAAAAAGATATAGACGCTTTGATAAAAAAATATCGCCGTGATGTAGATACTGAAATCGCGCGCGGCTATGTGGTGGATAAGATAAAGCAAAGAGATTTTTATCGAGAGGAAGGCAAAAAATTAGTCGGATCGTTCAACTATCGTAATTTTAGAAAGGGTGTTGAATATTTATGGAAAGGCAATCTCGTTGATTTTAGTCTATTCCACATGGATATTCATGGGGCATATGCGCGATTTCCTAATACTGATTTTGACCCGCTTATCCCGAATAGCAGGGAGCAGTGGGTAACTTGCCACAATCTAAGGCATCATCGTTTTACTAATTTTGCCGATCTGGATGCCGATTACAAAATATTTGGAAAATACATTCGAGCCAACAAACACATAAAGTGGCAAAAAGCGCATGCGTTTCAAGTTCTGGAAGCGGTCGCTGCTGTCTTTTTTTTCCGGACCAGCTTTCCCTTGCACTACAGTAATGTGCCTGATCACGGATACAAAAAAAGCCCGGTTGACGATCCTTTGGTTTTTATTACGCCCGATGTTGAAAATCGAAAATTATTTGATGACATCAAAGCGGCACTGTCAGGAGTGCCCAAGTGGATTCGAAATGAATATATTACGCCTATAAAAAAGGCCAATTTTCGAGCTTTGAATACGGCACTGGGATTAATGATTTCAGATCTGATAACGAACGTTCTTTTGTACACCATTCTGGTTCCTGCACACCACTTTGATGAAGTGTTACGATTTGAAAACCATGAAAAGCCAGCGTCGAAAGGCGAGTGGTACTTAATGCAAATTTTGACAAGTTGTTCATTTACTGATTTGGATGATAGCTTCTTTGCTGAAATGCTTCCTGATTTTGTGTATCATATTTCACATCATCTTTTTCCGGCAACGCCTGAGTGTTTTTACAAGGCAATGATGGAAGAAACCAAGGCGATTTGTAGGAAGCACAATGTGCCCTATCCGGAAAAAGAGCTGAAAAGAGAATCATTGAACCACTTTAAAAACCTGGTTCGATACAGTCTCCCTATCGATAACGTCAGTGCCGCTTAGCAGCCCGCATAGAGTTAAATGGAGCATACTTTAGCTTGATTCAGGCTATGCACCAAAAAAATACCCCACTGAAAACCATGGCGGTAGGTAAAGTAATCAGCCAGGATAGCAGTATTTGCCGGATCATTTTTGCATTGCGTTTTCCACTGATTAATCCGATTCCAAATATTGAGCCAACGGATACATGCGTTGTTGATACTGGCACGCCAAGCTTGCTGGCGAAGATGACCAAAAAACCAGTCACTAAGTTTGCTGAAAATCCTTGCCCGTGGTTTAGTTCGGTGATTTGGTGACTCATGGTTTCTGCCACTCTTCGAGCGCTTAGAAGTCCTCCTATCGCCATTGCGGCTGCTATTGCTGCCATTCCGGCATTAAGATTAATACTTCCTGCTGCTACCAATAGGCCAGCAATTTTGGGCGTATCATTAAGGCCTCTTGCAAACGATACCGTCGCTGCGCTAAATACATGAGCGGCATCCAATAATTTTTGCAGATTGATGCCGAAGAACTTATCTGTGTAAAGACTCGTACAATCCGTGTTGTCGGCTAGGACAATATCAATAGTTGAATTTTGTGCTGGGCGGTTTTTCCCTTCTGTATTTGTCATTGTGGAGTCATAAAGTCGTAGCGGCATCATTTGTCTTGTTTCGCCGATACAGATGCAGGTTTCTTTGGTGTAACCAATGTATTTCCGGTATGAAGTAAAAAACAAATAGACAAGGGCGCCCAATACTAACGCTATTAAAGGGCTAACGAGTAAAGGTAGGAAAAACGTCGCACCGAGCCGGGATAGATTTACCTCAGAACCGACTGCCATTAAACCCGCACCCAGCAAAGCGCCCACTAGACTGTGGGTGGTTGATATTGGAAATCCAGTGTGCGTAGCAACTAACACCGTGGCCGCTGCACCAAAACCGACAGCCATCAGAAAACCAGGAGCATCTGCCGTAATCTGCGGTACTAATCCTTTACCTGAGAAGTTTGCAACAATCTCCTGGGCGAGGAATATCGCACAAACGGATCCCGCAAACGTTGCTATCGTGGCGATAGTAATAGCAGATCTATAGTTGACAGTGTTGCTACCATAGAGTGTAGCAACACCTTTAAAGCTATCATTAGCACCATTGCAGTAAGCTAAAAAAAGTGTTGTGGAAAATAGAAGGATTAGCAGCATCTCTGTGAACTCCTAATTTGCAGATTAGGCAGCAATGTAAGCTGATAAAATGATCTACAGATTGCTCACGTAACCCTATCTATTTCAAGCGATCATGATTAAATACATAATCACCACCGGGTGCTGCTTGGTGACAAGCAATACAACCTTTCGGCATTCCTTTTGCGACTGCTCCTGCCAGTTTCATCCCTTTTGGGTTGGTGTGCAGTGAACCATCGGGCTTATATTTAACCCAGAACCAATCTTTGTTGTCTGTGTCGAATCCTGAGCGCTTGTACATGACAGTAATCGCCTTGAGGTACTTGGCTGGATTATTAGCAACCGATGTTTTGCTAACGCCTTCACCGCCATAGTTACGTTTTACGATCACGTGAGAGGAACGTTCGCCAGTAAGAGTTATTTTTCCCTCAATGGTATCGAGTATTGCTCCATGTGGAGCCTGCCCAACATAGGGTGTTGAAATAATGCTGTCGCGACCTACATAACCTGAGCTTTCCATGGCTTTCCATAGTTTTTTGGCGTAAGCCACATGATCTGTTTCACCAAAAGGAGCAGCATTTGCTGTAGCTGCTATAAGTGAAAATGTGAGCAATAATCCAGAAGCTAACCCCGTTACCTTTTTCATAATTCATTCCTCTAACTATTGTGAACAATTTGTTAATAGCCGCTATCGTTGCATTTTGAATAGCGTTCTTCACGTTCGCTTTCGTTAGATAGATGAGTGGTTAAAGAAATTGTTACAAGGAGGAAGAATATTTTTCGAACCTCTATGATGTTGAACCTCTATGATGTTGAACCTCTATGATGTTAGAAAAGTGGACTTGCCATCATTTCATCATAAAAACGACGACAATAGCGTGTGCTGGCTTCAGGCCTTCATTGCCATAATAGTGCGGTAGATGACCATGAAAGTGGATCAAGTTGCCGGTTTCAACTGAGTGGCTTTCACCTTGCACTTTCACTGTTGCTGTTCCTTCAAGGCATAAGAATAATTCATGGCTGCCCTCTGGATGAGGAACGCCCTTCGTGTAGCAGCCTGGCATCATACTAAGATCATTGATCTGCAGGTTTTGTGTGCTGATAGGGCTTGTGCGGGTGCTGGTGAATTTACCGTCGTCAAGATGCGTCACAGGCATGTCTTTTCTTTCTACTTCAGTTACATATAATGATTGACGCCGGGTAATAATATCATCGACCGTAACCCCCAATGCACTCGCGACCTTGACTACAAGTGTGATGCTGGGATTGCTATTTGAACTTTCCATATTTGCCAGAGTAGCACGTGGAATTTCAGCCATGTTTGCCAGCTCTGTCTGCGTTAATTTATGTTGTGCTCTCAGGCGCTTAATGCCGTCACTAATCGGGTTTTTCATCTGTCTATCCTTTCTATCTGACTGATTTATTAATTTGATGCGGAGTGGATATCTGTGTAATTGCCAATATACTGACACTAATTATGATTGGCGTCCAGCATATAAACATGCAGAATAATATATTGGATATTAGCTTCACATATCGGCTGATTCTGCTAACATGAAAACAAGTTGATTGGTTTGGTGTCTTGAGTGTCGTGGCTGATCTATCGGTTACGCGAAAAAGAGCCGAATCGGCACAATTTGCCAATGAATTAGTGAGGATATTTAAAGAGAATGAAGATCAATATTTGAAGCTGGCGCAATGGCACGTAGGGCAAGCGAGACGCAAGCATAATTGAAAAATATATTTTTCCAGCGGCCCTGACACCCACCCTCGCTCTGCTCAATATCTCGCGGTGTGTCTTGTTCAACAGATAAAACCTTGCTGTTTTTCTGGGTTATCTCTTCAACGCTGACTCCCAATAAAGGTAACAGTAAATGCTTACAGACATACAAAAAGAAAACCTACGGGCAGAGAGCTATAACGCAGAGATCATTAGCTTTGAAAGAGTCAAAGATGATCTCGCAATTATTCGTATTAAACCTGATGATGAAAATGCTGAATATTCAGCCGGTCAGTTTATTAGTCTGGGTATCTACAATTTTGAGCGGGACCGGTTCGGCCATGAAGAGGCAAAGCTTATAAAGCGGCCTTATTCTGTGTCCAGCCCGATTGTTGACAATGAGTGCCAGCTTTGGGATATCGAATACCGTGATTTCTACGAGCTCTATATTGTACGGGTAGAAGATGGTGAGTTAACACCTATGATTTTCAATTGTGATGTAGGGAGTAGGCTGTTTATCACGAAGGAAGCCAAGGGGAGTTATGTTTTGCCCAAGAAAATTAATTCAGATGACACCGTTATTTTCGCTTCTACCGGGACTGGATTAGCACCACATAATTCGATGATGGTCGAGTTATTGCCTCACTTGAATAAAGGAAAAGTCATTGTTTTTGATTGTGTAAGATATTTTAGTGAGTTGGCATATTCCCAAACACTTGATAAGTTGAGAAAACAATACGACAACCTAATTTATATACCGCTGTGCACTCGAGAAGATGGGAACAAGGTGTATATACAGGATTTTTTTGTGAAAGATATGCTTTCAGAAGAATATGGTGTTTGTATTAAAGCAGAAAAAGCACATGTTTTTTGTTGTGGCAACCCGGCGATGATTGGGATGCCGAAACTAAATCGTTCAACAGATACCTATGACTTCCAGTTTCAAGGTGGACTGGTAGAAACGCTAATGAATAAATATAACATGACTATTTTTAATAGAAAAACAGGTGGCAATATTCATTTTGAAAAATATTGGTAAATAACACCGGTGGCATCTTGTGCTGAAAGACCTTCTGACTCATGGGCAAAGAATTGTTTTTTGTGGAACTGCTGCAAGTGCTGTGTCAGCAGCTCGTGGGGAATATTATGCGGGGCCTGGCAACAAGTTCTGGTCTATCCTTAGTGAGGTTGGTCTTACGCCACGACAGTTGGCTCCCGGAGAGTACGAAGATCTTCTCGAATTCGGTATTGGTTTGACTGATATTGTAAAGGGCCAGGCTGGTGGTGACGCCGATATCGATTTTGCTCAATCAAATCCCGAAGAATTAAGAAGGAAAATTCATTGTTTCTCGCCGGCGCTGCTTGCATTTAATGGAAAAAAAGCCGCGCAAGTATTTTTACGAAAGCGCAGAGTCGATCTGGGTCTGCAGATTGAGCAGGTCGGACCCACGCGCTTGTTTGTAGCACCATCAACGAGTGGGGCCGCGAACGGATACTGGGATGAGGGCCCTTGGTGTGAGTTGGCAAAGTTAGTGCGTGAAGTTGCCAATTAAGAGATATTCGCACCAATTGCAGTAATGGTATTGAACGAAAAGTACAGGTACGTTATCGGGCTAGCGATTGTCATCTGGGAGGCCAAAGCTGTAGAGTCGATTACCGCTATTACCAAATTTGTAACCCACTCCCCAATACAAACGCCCGTCAACAACAGACGGTGCTGAAGCAACGGATTGACCACTGTTAAATTGCCACAGTATTTCACCGGTCGTTGCGTCCATTGCGACCATTGTGCCTTCGAGATCGGAAACGCCTGCAAACACAACACCGTTAGCCACGGTTAGAGGACCAACTGGCCATTTGTACCAGCCAGGGCCTTTATTGAATCCCCAAACTAAATGGATATTTGGTGTTTGTGTTAACGGAAGATTTACGCCAGGAACGGGAGTTTGCCAGAGGATTTCTCCTGTTTTGGCATCTAGAGCGCCCCAGAATCCTCCGTTGATTTCTGTGTCCTTGTGTAAACCTGCTTCCAGTACGTAGGGAGTATGATTAAAGTTCGCATTCTGAAAGTAGATTCGCTCGCCGTCGGTGGCTGCGCCAAACAGCATGCCGCCCAAACTCCCGCCTAGACCCAGTTGACGTTGCCAAACGACTGAGCCGTCATTTGGGTCAAGCGAGTAAAACGCGCCCGCTTTTGTTCCTGCTGCAAGCCTGTCTACCGTATCTCCGTTCAGTTCAATGCTGTAGAGCATGGGGGGTTGGGCAAAGTCTGCATCAGGACCGATTGGGTCAGGACAGTTAAAGCTGGAGCCGCCTGCCAACGGTGTTAGTATTTCCCATTCGCAGGCCGCAACCCATGCGTCGTAGGGTATTGATCGCATAGCCCATTTCTTTGCACCAGTGTCCAGGTCCAAGGCAACGATGGAGTCGAAATAATTATCCTGCCAAACGGCTTTACATTCATTTTTCTGTTGATCGCTCGTAGCAGCTTTAATGCATTGGGCATAGGAGCTGGGTACATGAAAATTATTGCCGGTGGGGATATAAACGGAGTTACGCTTCGGATCAATTGTCGGCGCACCACCCCAAACGGAAGCGCCGGAAAATTGATTGTATTCCCCGTCATTTTCGATAGTCATATAGTGGCGCCACAGCTCTTCGCCAGAATGCAGGTCCAGCGCAACCATGCTGCCACGGAATTTACAACAAGGTACATTCTCATTCTTGGCATAGGCGGATTCTTGTGTGGAAACACCAACGTAGACTTTGCCATTATGGATGATGGGTGATTGAGTTATTTGATCAAAATCTTGTTCGCCTAGTAATGTCTTCCAGACCAGTTTGCCTGTATGTCGGTGCACCGCGTAAACGTAACCGCCGCAGGGCTTGTCAAATTGTCTTAATATGCGATGACGCGGATTAATTAGTCGAGAGTCTGCACCTATGGGCACAGCACTTTGCACATCGCCAATAACAATTAAGTCACCACTGATTGCGGGGCTGGAGCGAGAGATATTATTGAAGTCATTATCGTTATATTGGCGTATGGGCATAGACCACGTTTCAGTGCCCGACCAACGGTTAACGGCATAAAGGCGGCCGCCTTGGTAGTCCGGGTTGATATCTCCACCGAGGCCGGGGCCCCAGTCTGGAAAATAGAGAGTATTGCCTGCGATAGTCGGGTTGGCAGAAACCGATCCGGTGGTTTGAAAAGCCCATTTAATCTCAAGCTGGTTAACATTTGCGGGAGTGATTCTGCTCTCGCTCGCTGCATGATGTGAATTGTTCAGATCTCCCCCCCAGCTCGGCCACTGGGCATTCGCGCTGGGGGCGTTAATATCGTGAAGGCTAAGGTCGGTAGTAGCTATTTTGCAGGCTTCTTCCTCTTGATTGGGTGCTAGGCATCCGGCGATAAGAGCGCAAAGAAAAACGGTACCAATCAGAGTTACATGTGTAATTCCAGTGTTTTTGTAAGTGAATAAAGTCATTGCACAAAGTCTCTGTATTGTTTCAGTCCGTTCCCTTTTTACTGCTGTTGCTTTAACTTAAGTGAAATATGGAAGATCTTGATTTATCTGCCGCGTTAGCCATTTTAGTATTGGCTAAATACGCAGCAATATGACCATTATTTTGCAATACGTGACATATGTCAATTAAATATTATTTTGCAGGTTGGCGAAGGAGTGAATTCTCTAGATCTGTAACACTGGTGCAGCCCGTCGACAATTATGTGATTAATAAAATACGCAGCAACAAAACAGAAGTGGACTTGTAATATTCTTGATTTCTATGCATCAAAATAGGAGTTGTTCTTTTATTCTGTGAATCATGGATAAGAAAAATGTGTAAGTTGATGTTCCCATTTCTTCTTGTTGTTTGGACTAAAATCGTGGGTTCGAAGTGATATGTATTGTCGGTCTCACTGTGCTTACCTACTCTCATGCTTGGTTTCAAGTGCCGTAATGTTTGTTTGCAGCGAGGTTTATGCTGCTACTTGTAGCTGCGCCGGTGTTCCTTTACTCAATTCAATGGATACATCATCTGCCGATGATGGAGTAACGTATCTCAATATTACCTATGAGAATCATGAAATTTCAGACTTGGTTAGCGGTTCAAAAGAGGTCAGTGATGAGACGAGACGAGACAGGCGCACTCAGTCATTTCTATTAGAGTTAAGCCACGGAATAACACAGACATGGGCAGTATCCGGCATGCTTTCAGCTGTAAAACACGAAAGGAAAATTGGCATCAGCAGCTTAGGTAATGAAAGTGCTTCCGGTCTCGGTGACGGCATTGTGTTGCTTAAATATACTCCCACGCGTATTACGCCAATTTCTCGCAATGAGGTTTCATTTGGGTTTGGGATTCGAATTCCGCTGGGTGAAAATGAGGCGGGCGGGGCTGTTCCATTGTCTGAAGATATGCAGCCTGGTACAGGTGCATGGGCCGGTGTCCTTTGGGGCAGTTACGCCAGAGCCTTTCATTCATCAGCAAAACTTCAAGCGATTTCCACATTCAATTACAGCGCGAATCAAAGTAATGACCGAGATTATACATTTGGTGATGAGTTAAATGTCGCGATTGGCTTGGCCTACCAATCTGAATCCAATTTTGCATATGGCTCCCTTTTTCGATATAGGCGAGTGAAGGCAGACGATAGAGACGGCGCAAAGATACCAAATACAGGTGGTGAATGGGTAGATTTCGCCCCTTCAATTCAATATAGCCTAAGTCAAAAAATGGGAGTCCGGCTTTCTGGTAGAATACCGGTATATCGAGATCTAAATGGTCCACTACAATTTACCACCAGCTTTTCTTATGCAGTGACATTATCTTATAGATTGTAGCCAAGTGGGGGATTGAGATTGAACATCACATATTTCACAAAAAAGCTGTTGATTGTTTTCTCAGTGTTGCTTTTTTCTGCAAACTGCATGTCTGACGAAATTTCTGTCGGAGAGCCTGCTCCAGACTTTTCAGGCCCCGCATTACTATCTGAGCAAATAGTTACGCTGTCTGACTACAGAGGGAAGATTGTATACGTTGATTTCTGGGCTTCCTGGTGCCCGCCATGCAGGCAGTCTCTTCCGATCTATAATCAACTTCGCAATGAAATTGGGCCTGCCTACTTTGAAGTAATTGGCGTTAATATCGATAATCCGAGTGAAGATGGGAGAGCATTCTTAAGTAAGAATCCGGTGGATTTTCCAATGGTTGCAGATCCGTTAGGCGAGATTGCAAAAATATACCGTATTAAAGCAATGCCAGTTTCTTTTCTGATTGATCAATATGGTTTTGTCGTATTCAGTCAGTCAGGGTTTCAGATGGGTGATGAGCAGTTTCTGGCCGTGAAAGTGCGAGAACTCCTTGATGCGGGACAATAGTATTAAGGCTTGATTTAAGGGCAGCAGAAAAGCTAGTTTTACTGTGCTAGCCTGAATTTCTCATAAGACGGCAGTTTGAGATGTATTTTCTATTTTCAAATGGAAGATGGACTTGTTTCCTGCAATTTATGTAAAGTAAGCGAGCAGTTTGATTTCGTTTGCGTATAAGGAAGTTTCATTGAACTTGCGTGTAAAATCAAGGCGGACTAGACTGCTGTTTTGAGGAAGCTTAGCGTTGATTCTGTTCGGAAGGAGTCAAAATGAATTTGAGACTAATTTGCCTTTTTTTATGTCTCTCACTATTCACAGCTTGCAGCAGTGTGCTTAAGGACAAGCCAGGTTCCATATTTGGAAATAGTGAAGATATTGCCTATGCCAATGACTTATGGAAAGCCTTGGATCGTGTCAATCTCGTTGGTGAAGAGCTTAAGCCGGTCGACCCCATTGTTGGTGCGGCGCCTCCACATGGTTGGATACTGGAAATACTTGATCAAAACCTCACTGTCAATGGTCATCGGGGATTTGTGATCGTGAAACGTAACTACGACAACAATAAATTAACGATTAACGCAGTGAAAGCTGACAGAAAATCGAACTTAAGCTCTTTAACAGTCATGTATCAGCGAGAGCCAGATTATGATTTGGATAATAAAAACTGGTTCTGGGTAAAGTACTACCCTGATGGAGAACTTTTTACCAAACTCGTTAATGGTCGGAATGTTGCAATCGCTGGTCGTGTTAAAAAAGGATTAACGCCGGAAGATAATGGGGGCTGTATTTATTGCCATCGCTCAGCGGGTGGCGGTGACTATATTTTTTATCCCGATATTCAAATATTGCCAGTGGACTGACTCAATTAAGATTTCTAGCATATTATTTTGGGTGGATAAAAAGCATGATCGGGGATGGATCCCATTGTTCATAAATATGAACTAGCATGATATGAAAACAGTATTTGTTTTTCAACTGACTTAAAGGACGGGGTTTAATTTTGAAAGAAAATGGAGAGGCGGAGATTATAGAAAAGTTGTTGAAAAACGATGAGGATACATTCAGGTCCGTAATTCGTCGTTTTCAGCCTCAGATGCGATTTCTGGCCAGGAGCATTGCAGGTGAGGCTATTGCAGATGAAATTGTTCAGGAAAGCTGGTTGTCGATGATGAGGGCGCTACCTAAATTTGAACAGCGCTCAAGCCTGAAGACATGGCTGCTGCGCATCACCGCCAACGAAGCAAAAAGTCGTCTGCGACGTGAGAGTCGATCCTGTTCGCTGGAGGGGCTGGAAAGCAAAAACGGGCCGATGGATAATCGCTATGATAGCGGGGGGTCTTGGTTAAAAGCACCAAGTAACTGGGAGCTGGCAACACCCGAGGAAATCATCTCCAAAGATCAGCTGCAGGACTGCATTAAGCTTGCACTTGAAAAGCTACCGCCTTTGCAAAGTACTGCCTTGAGACTAAAAGAGCTCGAAAATTATTCTTCCGAAGAAATCTGTAATATATTGGATGTGAGTGCATCTAATATCAGAGTGCTTTTGCATCGTGCTCGCAATAGTCTTTATGAGACTATAGAGCACTTTCAAAGTACCGGTATTTGTCGTCCTTGCGGTTGACTGAGTAGAAGACCTGGTTATGCTTACATGTAAAGATATCAATGAGATGGCTGGCGATTATTTGTCAGGTGATTTGACGGTGATGAAACGCATCTCCTTTAAGCTACATTTAATGGTGTGCAAGCACTGTAATCGTTATGTATCCCAGTTAAAAATTGCCCTGGCCAGTCTGAAAAGAATGTCTGGACATTCTGATAGTGGCGAGCTTTGTTCAGAGGAAGAGGTTAATAAAACACTTCAGTTTATTCGAGATAATCGAGAAAAATAGCTATCATCGTTTGACTCAAGATCGGGTTTGAACTGATACAACTTACCTATCGTAGCAATGTATTCTTTTCTTTCTCTCCACCCTGTTTTCTTAAGGAGTTACTTCAGATACAGCGTTGACTCAAATAACATTTCTTATTGGTTTTTATAACTTTCAATAGATTGCTCTAAAACTTTCATTTCTACTCCTGCTTGTTTAAACATCTCCCGTGTTTCTTGTGCAGCATGATACATAGATTTTGCGATAACAGTTTTGATTCCGCAGCTTATGATTAGCATTGCACAAACGCGGCAGGGTTCCATCTTGCAGTAAAGAGTACTACCTTCAACGGAGATTCCGTGTCTAGCTGCTTGGCAGATCGCGTTTTGTTCGGCGTGTATCGTCCTCATGCAATGTTGTCGAGTAGTTCCATCATCATCTGTCACTTGTTTCATGAGGTGGCCGATATCATCACAATGTGGGAGTCCGGGAGGGGAGCCGACATAGCCAGTAGAAATGATTCGCTTATCTTTTACGATGATACAACCGGATTTTCCTCGATCACAGGTAGCTCTAGTTGCAACCGTATCCATCATGTCGATGAAATATTCGTCCCAGTCTGGTCTCATTGTAGTGTGGCCCTGTAAGTTTGATTATTTGAGTAGGTTTTCGCCTTGGTAGGAGGCAAAGCTGTCAATATACGTGCAGAAACATTATAACAGCTACTTTTGGTTTGCTAGATTGTATTTTTCTGTATCTCTCTTTGAGCAGCAGCTTTAATTGTATATGGGCCGGGAGATAGCGAATGACCACAAATATTAACAATAAAAGATAATGTGGAGCACAAAAAAATGAAAATCACTAAAGTTGGAAGTTTACTATTCGCATCCACCCTTGCTGGCATCATGGGCTGTAATTCTAATTCTGGTACCGGGGTATTAATAATGGGTAAATGGCAGTCCTAGGCGAAGTTACTGACGAGGTGGATTCTGTTGGTATTTCGGCGGTCCTTCATCCTTTAGGTGTTTGCGCACCGTATTTCTGGATAAATGAAAGCGCAAGAAGCCGATAATATGTTACTGCCTGGGATAATCTTATCTAGCCCAGCCCTTGAAATTGTGTAACTAATGAATTACCGTGACCGCAAATAAAAGTAATAACAGGACCGCTGGGATACTCAAAGTCCCAGTATATCAGCAAATCAGGAGGAATCCATGAAACCAATATCGAAACATATTTACGCTTTTTTAGCAGCCGTAGCTTTAGTCTTTCTGACTGGTTGGACTGGTGCTGTTGGTGGCTGTTTGGGACCATTACCAATAATCATACCGGGACCATCATCATGCGCTGTAGAGTGTATGGATGAGCATATGGAAGAAATAGTGTTAAATGAGTGCGGAGTTCCCCTGCAGGCCTGTGTTGAGAGCTGTGCGCTGGAAGCGGATTCTCAGGGCGGAGATTACTTTGAAAGCTGCTATTCGACTAATTGTAACCAGACATATCAAAATTGTATCGATATACCTGCAGAATCAACTGTTCAGTGTATGTTGGATGTGGTGGATATATGCCCAGAAGAAGAGGTTCGAATTACTGCTAAAGTCAACATCAATTTAATGAAGACTCTTACTCTAGCGAATGTCAATCAAGCCTTCGAAAATATGTTGGTTAATACCGATGCAGAGCTTTCACAAGATACAATCGATGCAATAGATTTCGCTTTGCTTGGTTTGAATTTAGATTTATTGGATCAACTTGACAATAGGTTTAGGACCATATTTTCAAACATCTTCGAAAACATTAACTTCTCTTGGGAATAGCGTTTAAGAACCGCTAGTTTAAATAGCTCCTCATCTCTCATATTGAGATGGGGGCTACCCCTGACCTTCGGCATCCACACATCCAGTGCGGTCAAAAAGCTCCAATTCGCTTAAAAGACATCTAACAGCAATTTCTCAACGGTATATTTTTTCGGGATAAAAATGTTTCCAAATTATTAGGAGCAAATTGTCGTGCTTTGCAGAAAGGATAATAGGCTGCATAATCAAAAGACATTACGAGGCGCCTAGATCTACCCTATATATTGCAAAATTAATTCAACTCAGCTTGATTTGGGGAGATTAAAAAGCCAAGAAAGATTGTAACGTTTGCGAAACATCGTATATGCTTGCCCCGCCCATTTTGAACACTGATTGTTGAGCTGTTTGCCATGTACTCTTTGTTTCGCCAGTTGTTATTTAAGCTTCCGACAGAAGCGGCACATAATCTCTCGCTGACCTCTATGGATTTGGCTGCACAGTTACGCCTAGGCGGATTAATTGCTGAGCAAAGAGTGTGTAATTCAAGGGAGGTAATGGGTATTCGTTTTCCCAATCCGGTTGGTCTGGCCGCAGGGCTTGATAAGAATGCGGATCACATTTTGGGCTTGGCTTCTCTAGGTTTCGGTTTTTTAGAATTAGGCACAGTGACTCCTCTGCCACAACCGGGTAATCCTCGCCCGCGTCTGTTTCGATTGCCCGAGCAACAAGCGATTATCAACCGTATGGGGTTTAATAATCTGGGAGTGGATTATCTGGTAGAAAAGGTAGAAAAATCGGATTTTACCGGCGTGTTGGGTATCAATATTGGTAAAAACAAAGATACACCACTGGAAAATGCGGTGGATGATTATCTCATCTGTATGCGCAAGGTTTATCCAGTAGCATCGTATATAACGGTCAATTTATCATCGCCCAATACCCCCGGTTTGCGTGACCTGCAGTTTGGTGAACCGTTGCTACGGCTGCTCACGTCTTTGAAAACGCATCAACAGCAGCTTCAGGTACAGCACAGTCGTCGCGTTCCATTGGTCGTAAAAATTGCACCGGATATGTCTCCGGACGACCTTGGCAAGGTGGCAGAAGCACTGGTTGATACAGAGATGGATGGAGTGATTGCAACCAACACCACGATTGAACGCGAGGGCCTGGAGGGAGTACGCCACAGTGAGGAAGCGGGTGGTTTAAGCGGGGCACCGCTGAGACAGCGTTCGACTGCAGTAATACGACAATTGGCAGAGACCTTGGATGGGAAATTACCGATTATTGGTGTCGGTGGCATTATGGATGGCCAGTCAGCAGTTGAAAAAATTGATGCCGGCGCTGAACTTGTACAGCTCTACAGCGGGCTTATCTATCGAGGGCCAAAACTGATAGCTGAGGCAAATAAGGCGATATTGGACGCTTCAGTTGCGAAAAAATCGGATTAAGATCTGTTCCTGAACGCACAGATCCGTTCAGAATGTTGTTAAATGATGTTTTTTAGCCTGGAAGGAAAAGGCCCGCGTGGCGGGCCTAAGTTATGCGAAACGCATTTTAAGAAACGATTGATTGTCAGGGAATCAGTGTACTTCGGCCTTGTGAACCCCGGCTACGCCGGTGAAACCCTCCCAGTGGTCGATGCGACCTTCACGCCAACCGCTTACCCACTCTTGTCTTGGTAAGTCGTTTTCGTGGGGACATAAATCTCGAGACTTGCCGGTGATGCCGGCTTGATAACCGCGGTGAAAAGCTCTGTCATTCATATTGCGTTTTTGTCTTCTCATGCACTAAACCTCTCAGGTGTTCCTTCAGGATGTTGGAATTAGTTGTTTTTTTATTTTTTATTCCTATGTTGTATGAGTTGTTAAATAGAGGAGAATGATGTCTATTGTGGTCGTCAAAATAGACAATCCACCCTATTAAAAAAACAGATTTTACCTTTTTTGTCGACCACAAATTTATTATAGACAAAGGCATACTTCAGTCTACTTGGAGCATAGTGCGCTAAGTGTTTGTTATTACTGTAGGCTGGTTATTTTATATGCAGTTATCGGTATAAGCAGAGATATGTAAATGCATAATCGATCTAATTTATTTGAACTGGAAATAGGCTTATTTTGTTTGTATGGGACTGATTTCTGATGTCATCTTACTCATTTTTTGCGACCTGCCCTAAAGGGGTGGACGCCTTATTACTTGATGAGCTTGTGTCTTTTGGCATAAAAGAGGTGAAGCAGGGGGCTTTTGGCGTCTGGTTTAGCGCAGATATGGCAATGGCTTATCGAGTCTGTCTGTGGTCCAGACTGGCAAACAAAGTGATATTGGTATTACGATCCGTCGACAACAGCGACACGGATGCGGCAATCTATCAAACATCACGGGATATTGATTGGCAGGAACATTTGGATCATGAGCGGACATTTTCAGTCGAGTTCGTCGGCCGTAGCGCCAGTATCCGTCACACGCATTACGGTGCTGTGCGTGTAAAAGACGGATTGGTGGATCGTTTTCGCGCTCAGGGCGGCGAGCGGCCTAATGTGGCGACCGATACGAATAGCTTGCGTATTTATGCACGTTTGCATAAAAAAACCTTTACTGTTGGCATTGATCTGTCAGGTGACAGCCTGCACCGGCGCGGTTATCGGCGGGGGGCGGGTATGGCGCCACTGAAGGAAAATCTGGCAGCGGCGCTTTTGGTGCGGGCTGGATGGCCTGGGCTTGCTCGTGACGGCTATGATCTGCTTGATCCGCTTTGTGGCTCAGGCACTTTTTTAATTGAAGCTGCCATGATGCAGGCTGATATTGCACCTGGCTTAACTCGACCCAGTTTTGGTTTCGAGAACTGGCTAGGACATATTCCTGTGATGTGGGCGAAAATTCGACAGGAGGCACAGGAGCGCAGAGAGGCTGGTTTATCTGCTCAACTTTCAGAGATTAGAGGCTATGACGCAGATCCGAAAGTGATCCGTCTAGCTCAAAAGAATATTCATATGGCCGGTCTGGAGGCTGTGATTGGCGTAGGTTGTCAGGAATTGGTCAATCTGAAACGTCCAAAAGCAGAAAGAGGCTTGTTGCTGACAAACCCCCCTTACGGTGAGCGACTGGGTGAAAAGGAGTCATTGCTGTTTTTATACGAACATCTTGGGCAGCGCTTGAAAGCGGATTTTGCTGGCTGGAAAGCCGCTATCTTTACCGGTAATGAAGACCTGGCCAAGGCCATGCCCTTGTATAGTCACAAGCAATATGCTTTCCACAACGGTCCGATAGCCAGTCGCCTGTTGTTGTTTGATCTGTATGAAAGAAAGAACAAGGTTGTTGAGGAAAGTCATCAACAGGATGCCGAGAGCGCGGATTCGCAAGCAGCACTTTCCTCTGGCGCATCGATGCTGGTTAACCGGTTGAAGAAAAATATACGTCAACTGGATAAGTGGGCTAGAAAAAATCATATCAGTGCCTATCGCCTCTATGATGCGGATATGCCGGAATATGCTGTCGCGGTTGATCGTTACGGTGACTGGTTACAGGTGAGCGAATACGCCCCGCCAAAAAGTGTTGACCCGGCCAAAGCACTAAAGCGCTTCAGAGAAGTTCAGCAGGCGGTGCCGGTGGCCTTTGGCATTGATGAAAATCGTATTGTGTACAAGCAACGTCGCCGACAAAAGGGGAGTGCACAATATGAAAAGATTGATCAACAAGATAATATGCTTCAACTCACCGAAGGTGATTGTCGCTTATTAGTGAATTTGCAGGATTATCTTGATACAGGGCTGTTTCTTGATCATCGACCTATCCGGCTAAAAATTGCCTCCATGGGGAAGGGTAAACGATTTCTAAACCTGTTTTGCTATACGGCAGTAGCCTCTTTGCATGCCGCAATTGCAGGAGCCACCAGTACCACCAGTGTGGATATGTCTGCCGCCTATCTCGGATGGGCAAAAAAGAATTTTGCGTTAAACGGATTGAGTGAAGTCAAGCACGAGTTTATTCAGGCCGATTGCTTAAAGTGGATTAACGAGTGTGGCAAGCCGGGGGGACAGCGTTTTGATCTGATCTTTTTGGACCCCCCCAGTTTTTCAAATTCAAAAAAAATGCAGGGTGTGTTGGATATTCAGCGTGACCACAAGAGCTTGATTAGAGAGACGATGCGCTTGCTTGCACCAGGCGGATTGTTAATATTTTCCTGTAATCTGAAAAAGTTTACATTCAACACTGATTTGTTGGCAGACTATCAGGTTGAGGACGTAACGACTGATACTATTGACGTGGATTTTAAACGAAGTCCACATGTACATCGCTGCTGGTTTATCAGGGCTGGATGATTTTTTTCGAAAACGCGCCGGTGTGAGACAAAAGCGCCGATTGAGGATGTGTTCTTGCGAGTGAACGATGTGGAGTTAGCTGCTTCACTGCTGGCTGCTTGCTAACATCCCTGTTCTAATACTATAAAATGTTTCAGTGTCGCCTGTTTGAAATTTTCGAGTGAAATGATTTGTGCAATAAAAATAAAAAGAGCGTTTATTCGTGATAGCTGTCCTTTAGGCAGATCAATTTCACTCAACAAGCAGGCTGCTGCTGACCACCTGGTTTCTGCCATTTTTCTTGGCGTAATACATGGCCCCATCGGCGCGGTCAAAAATGGTGTTCGTAGTGTCATGTTTGGCGACGGAGGCAACGCCAATGCTGGCTGTTGCCACAATGGTTTGCCCATTGTAGGCTATTAGCATGCTTTCAATTCGTTGGCGAATGCGCTCGGCAATCAACAGGGCTTCGTCTTCGTCGGTTTTTTCCAGAATGACAACAAATTCCTCACCACCGTAGCGAAAAGCCTGGTCTGTTTGTCGCGTGATGGCCATGATGGCTTGTGCGACTTCCTTGAGCACTATGTCGCCTGCGCTATGACCATAGGTATCATTGATTTGTTTAAATTTATCAATATCCAACAGCAATAGAGAAAATGGATATTGGTGGCGTTTTGCAATGCTTAGATTATGCGTCAATGCAGTGTCCAGGCTGGCACGGCTACCCAAACCAGTTAATGGATCTCTTGTGGCTGCCTGAAGCGCATCGAGATACATCAGTCCATTGCGCAATGGGCATATCAATGTGCTCATCAAGGCTTCCAAAACACATAATTCCTGTTCGCAAAAGGGATGAGCGCGTGTCAGCGTGATATCACCGTAAACGTTCTTGTCATGGATTAGGCGATAGTTGCAGCTATGTTGTTGTTTTTTGCCAGTCTCATAATCCAGTTCAAGAGCCGGGTGTTTGTAATGGATGTGTTCATACTGCACAGCCGCTTGTGTTTCCTTAAAAAACAATCCAATGATTTCGGTAATATCCAAGCTGGTTTGCAGCACGCTGGTCAGTTGCAAGCGTACGGATAAAAATGCACGGCTGTTAATATCAACGGGTGTTTGGAATTTTTCTTTCAGCTGCACTGCATTAATGGATTCGAGAGCACTGAATTGTTGGAATGGGGTTGCCATATTGTGAGTCTCGCTGTAAAAACTCTGTAGATTCATAATGATTTGACTTCGCCTACGGGGTTATTTGGTTATTTAGTTGTTTGTTAGAGCACGATTTTGCCGTGCGGTGATCGGCCAGTTGTGAGATATCAGTTGTGAGATATCAGTTGCGAGATATGTGCCAACTGTGTTTGAGATGTTAAAAATAACAATAAAAACAATAAAGTATGAAGTGCTTCCAAATGTGTTTGGGAGGAGAAGGTAAGTCAGAGTGAGATTGTCGTCAAAAAAATGTCGACCGTTGAACGCGCTTTATTTAATGAGTCTGTTCATCTGGATTGTATTATTTATTGTGTAATTTGGCGCGAATAATATCGATAATTTCCAGGGCAGAATAGATGCAGTGATCGGCCTGCCAGGATTCTGCCGGATCATCCCGGTGCACATAGCCATAGGCCGCCGCGATGGTTGTCATATTGGCATTTTTTCCTGCCTCAATATCACGACGGTGATCACCGATATAGATGCTTTTTGATGGCGAGCAGGTCAACTGTTGGCAGGCGAGTAGCAATGGTTCAGGATCAGGCTTGCTGCGGCTGACGTGGTCTGGACAAATGACGGTGCCAGCAGCAGGTGTCAGCGCTATACGTTGCAATAGTTTGTCTGTATAAATGCTGGGTTTGTTGGTGACAATACCCCAGGGGATGTTGAAATCAGCAAGATAGGCGAGGGTTTCTTTGATGCCATTGAATGGTTTGGTCTCTACCGCCAGTTGTTCTGTGTAAAGCGCTAGCAGTCTCTCTCGTAGAGGCTCAAAGTCCGGATGGGATTCTTCAAGTTCAAATGCCAGCGTGATCAGGGCGCGAGCGCCATTGGAGACTGTGTTGCGAATCACATCAAAGGGAAGTGGTGGTCGATTATTTTCAGCCAGTAGGGTGTTAACGACGTGGACAAAATCGGGGGCCGTATCGAGCAATGTGCCGTCCAGGTCAAACAGTACGGCACCATTGTCAATCTTTGAAAACTCAGTTGACATGGTTTGTTTTACTTATTCAGTTCTTATTCGTTAGGTTTGCTGGCGTGAAGTATGTAGTTGACTGACACGTCCTGACCAAGAGAGTAACGTTTGCTGATAGGGTTGTAACTCATGCCGGTAATGTCTTCGAGTTGCAAGTCAGCTTCGCGTATCCATTGAGCCAGTTCCGAAGGCTTGATAAATTTGTCGAAATCATGAGTGCCTTTCGGTAACAGCTTTAGCACGTATTCGGCGCCCATCACCGCAAACAACCAGGATTTTGGATTTCGGTTAATCGTTGAAAAAAACAGATGGCCACCCGGTTTGGTGAGCGTTGCACATGCCTGAACAACAGAGGCGGGCTTTGGTACATGCTCCAGCATTTCCAGGCAGGTTACGACGTCATAGCTTTCAGGGAACTTCTCTGCCGCTTCTTCAGGCGTGGACTTTTGGTAATCAATAACCAGTTCTGATTCATGTTGATGCAGGCGAGCTACGCTCAAAGGGGCGTCTCCCATATCAATCCCGGTCACGTCGGCGCCGCGCTGGGCCAATCCCTCCGATAAAACACCGCCGCCACAGCCCACATCAATAATGCGTTTATTGGCGACCGCCGCTCTAGCGTCAATATAACCTAATCTAAGCGGGTTGATTTCATGCAGCGTTTTAAATTCACCCTCAGTATCCCACCAGCGACTGGCCAGCTCTTCAAATTTGGCAATTTCGGCTGGATCGACATTACGTTGCTTTGTGGTCGATGATGCTCGGTTCGATTGCTTGCTCATTGATGGCGTGCCTGTCGTCGATTGTATTGTTTGCTAGATTGTGTTGTTTGAAATTGCAGGTGTTACTTTGCCGCTATCTTTTGACCCCATTGCGTTGCCTTCTCACAGAGCTCACTCATGTTTAAGTGCAGGGGTTGACGATCCTGCAACACATGCTGCCCGCCAATCCAGACTTCCTTCACTTGATGGGCGCAGGCAGTATAGGCTAGTTGCGATACTGGATCATAAACAGGCTGTGATTCAATATCGGATAAATCCACAGCGATAATATCGGCCTGCTTGTTCACTTCCAGACTACCGATTTTATCCTGCAGACCCATTGCGCGAGCGCCATGGATCGTTGCCATCCGTAAAGCCTGGTGGTCGGGTAGTGCAGTGGCATCGTTGGCAACCGCCTTGGCTAATAAGGCTGCGGTACGCATTTCTGCGAAAAGGTCCAGGCTATTGTTACTGGCGGCACCGTCTGTGCCAAGGGCAATATTAATGCCTGCTTGGGATAATTTTTGAACTTCGCAGAAGCCACTGGCCAGTTTCAAATTGGATTGTGGACAGTGAATGATGTGTGCCCCTGTCTCTTGTAGCAGAGCGATATCCGTGTCATTCAGAGAGGTCATATGTACACATTGCATGCGAGGTGTTAGCAAGCCAAATCGGTGCAAACGCTCAAGGGGGCTTTCATTGTTTTGATCCAGTGCATCATGCACTTCGTGTGCAGTCTCATGCAGATGCATTTGCACAACGCTGTCCAATTCAGCCGACAGCATGGCAACACGTTCAAGCGCAGGGTCGGCAATGGTGTAGGGCGCATGGGGGCCAAATGCAATTTCCACATATTGGTTGTGTTTGAAATCATCGCGCAATTGCAGCCCTTTGTGGATATAGTCGTTGGCGTCGCGTCCCCAGGCGCTGGGTACATCAAAGACTGGAAATGCAATTTGAGCCCTAATGCCGGCCTGGTGCGCTGCTTCAGCCGCTTGGTTGGGAAAGAAATACATATCGCTGAAACAGGTAGTGCCGCTTCGCAGCATTTCAGCAATGGCCAGTTCAGTACCGTCTTTGACAAACTCTTCGTCAACCCACTGCTGTTCTGCGGGCCAGATATAGTTTTGCAGCCAGGTCATTAAGGGGTAGTCGTCGGCCAGTCCGCGAAATAATGTCATGGCAGCGTGGCCATGTGCGTTGATGAGGCCGGGCATTAGCACATGGTTATCCAGATCATGGCTATGGTTCGGTCGATATCGTTGTTGCGCCTCGTTGGTGGGCAGGATATCAATGATTTCCTGCCCCTGAAGTGCTATGGAGTGATTCTGTAATACGCAGTTTTCAGGGATGATCGGTACAACCCAGCTGGCGTTGATCAGTCTGTCGATAGGCGTGATAGCGGTCATATTGATTGAAATTTAATCGGTGTTATGAAGTCAGCGCACAAGTATACCGGTATTGACATGAAATGCAGCGTCTTGGCGAAGGCCTTGCCAAATATCTCAGGTCTGTTTGATCTTGTTGCAGATAGAGTAGAGCGCGTGAACTGTGGTATCATTCCGCTTTTGTTTTGCGAGCGTATCCGTCTAATACGGAAGGAGAAGGCTGATGAGCGGCAAGTTGTATTTGTCGCCCGGTTTGATCCTCCCCAAAAAGATCCGACGGCCAATCAATTGATGCAAGGATTACCATAACGGTATGGGTGAATTAGCCAAAGAAATTGTACCTGTCAACATAGAAGATGAGCTCAAGCAGTCCTATCTCGCCTATGCGATGAGCGTGATTGTTGGGCGGGCTTTGCCGGATGTGCGTGATGGGCTCAAACCGGTACACCGTCGTGTTTTGTTTGCGATGAGTGTATTAAATAATGATTACAACAAGGCTTACAAGAAGTCTGCCCGCATAGTCGGTGATGTGATTGGTAAATACCACCCACACGGTGATTCGGCCGTTTATGACACCATTGTTCGTATGGCGCAGGATTTTTCCATGCGTTATACCCTAGTGGATGGCCAGGGCAACTTCGGTTCGCTAGATGGCGATTCGGCGGCAGCCATGCGTTATACCGAAATACGCATGGAGAAAATTTCCCATGAGATGCTGTCGGATCTGGATAAGGAGACAGTGGATTTTGTCGAGAACTACGACGGCACCGAAATGATTCCCGATGTCTTCCCCACCCGCATACCGAGTTTGCTGGTTAATGGTTCCTCTGGTATTGCCGTGGGTATGGCAACCAATATCCCGCCACACAATTTAACCGAAATCCTCAATGCGACGCTGGCGCTGATTAACAATCCAGAGCTGTCAATTGATGAATTAATGGAACATGTGCCTGGTCCGGATTTCCCTAATGGCGCCATCATCAACGGCAAGGCCGGCATCTTGTTGGCCTATCGCACGGGGCGTGGACGCATCTATGTGCGGGCACGCGCCAACATTGAAAGAGACGAAAAAAAGAATAAAGAGACCATTATTATTTCTGAATTGCCCTATCAGGTAAACCGGGCACGTTTGGTCGAAAAGATTGCTGAGCTGGTAAAGGATAAGAAAATTGAGGGGATTACCGAGCTGCGCGATGAATCGAGTAAAGATACTCGAATAGTGATTGAACTGCGCCGCGGCGAAGTGGGTGAGGTGGTGCTGAACAATCTATACGCACAAACTCAACTTGAAAGCGTTTTTGGTATCAATATGGTGGCGCTGGTCAACGGTCAGCCCAAATTGCTCAATCTCAAAGACGTCATTGAAGCTTTTATCCGCCATCGTCGTGAAGTGGTTACGCGCAGAACCGTGTATCAGTTGCGCAAGGCCCGTGAGCGTGGGCATGTACTGGAAGGTCTGGCCGTTGCCATTTCCAATATCGATCCGGTGATTGAACTAATCAAATCATCGGCCAATACGGCAGAGGCGAAGGAAAAACTATCGGCCATGGCCTGGCAGCTCGGTGATGTGATGGGGATGCTGGAGCGGGCGGGTGAACATGCATGTCGCCCGGAAGATCTGCCGGAACAATACGGTTTTCGAGATGGCCGTTATTATTTATCGCCCGCGCAAGTACAGGCCATTTTGGATCTGCGATTGCAGAAACTGACGGGTTTAGAGCATGAAAAGCTGCTGAAGGAATACCAGGAAAAACTGGAGCTCATTGCCGAGTATCTGGAAATACTAGGCAGTACAGAGCGCTTGTTAGAGGTAGTGCGAGAAGAGCTGGAAGCGATTAAGGCAGAATACGGTGATGAGCGTCGTACTGAGATTGTTTCTTCACGCCAGGATTTGACGGTGGAAGATCTTATTACGGAAGAAGATCGTGTTGTGACCATATCTCACGGTGGCTACGCCAAGACTCAGCCTCTTGATGCCTATCAGGCGCAACGCCGTGGAGGCATGGGTAAGTCGGCAACCTCGGTCAAAGAAGAAGACTTTGTTGAAAACTTATTGATTGCCAGTACGCATGATACCATCTTGTGTTTTACCAATGTGGGTAAAGTGTACTGGCTTAAGGTGTTTCATATCCCGGTTGCGGGGCGTAATTCGCGTGGTAGACCGATGGTCAATCTGCTGCCATTGGAGGAGGGAGAACGAATTACCTCCATCTTGCCTGTTAGGGAATACCTGGAAGACCATTATATATTTATGGCTACTGCCAATGGCACTGTGAAGAAAACATCGCTGGTAGACTTCTCTCGTCAGCGCAGTGTTGGCCTTCGCGCATTGGAGTTGGAAGAGGGTGATGTGTTGGTGGGGACGGCGATTACCAACGGCACCTGTGATGTGATGCTCTGTAGCAGTTCCGGCAAGGCTGTACGTTTTAAAGAAAGCGATGTGCGAGCAATGGGCCGCACGGCGCGTGGTGTGCGTGGTATTCGTCTGGAAGAGGGGCATAAAGTTATATCCCTGATTATTCCTGAAACGGGGGGCAAGGTGCTGACAGTCAGCGGGAACGGCTATGGCAAACGCACCGAACTTGACGAATTTTCGGTCAAAGGCCGCGGCAATAAAGGCATGATTGCCATGCAGACCAGTGATCGTAATGGTTCATTGGTAGGAGCGGTACAGGTATTTGAAGGCGATCAATTAATGTTGATCAGTGATCAGGGTACGCTAGTGCGCACTCGGACCGATGAAGTGTCTGTGTTTGGCCGCAATACCCAGGGTGTGCGAGTGATTAGATTGAAAGAGAACGAACACCTGGTGGGTGTTGAGCGAATCAGTGAGCCGGAAGATAGCGAAGATAGCGAAGATAACGAAGATAGTGGGCAGGACGAAGCTGTTCGTTCCAGTGAGCCAGAAGATAGCGGGCAGGACGAAGCTATTCGGCCTGCTGGTGAGGGCGAAAAGGCGGACGATTGATTTAACGTTCTGAGCGAGTTGTAAGTCGAAGCTCTTTAATATATTTAATTTTGGTGTGGTGGGAACAAACAATGACTAGAGTACACAACTTTTGTGCAGGGCCGGCAGCATTACCCGAAGCAGTTCTGAGGCAGGCGCAGGAAGAAATGCTGGATTGGCAGGGATGTGGCTTGTCTATTATGGAAATGAGCCATCGCAGTAAGGAAATTGTTTCCATCGCCGAAAAGGCTGAGAGTGATCTTCGCGAGTTGCTGAATATTTCCGACGATTATGCAGTGCTGTTTTTGCAGGGTGGGGCAAGTACACAATTTTCTGCCGTCCCCCTAAATCTGCTGGGTGACAAGGGAGCGGCCGATTATGTGAATACCGGGCAGTGGTCAAAAAAAGCCATCAAGGAAGCCTCACGCTACGCTGACGTCAATGTGGCTGCTTCATCTGAAGACACTAATTTTTCAACCATTCCTCCTTTTGAACAGTGGAAGCTCAATCCACAGGCAGCCTATTTGCATTACACACCCAACGAAACTATTGGTGGTGTTGAGTTTTTCTGGACGCCGCAAGTGGATGTGCCTCTGGTAACCGATATGTCCTCCACCATTTTGTCACGGCCTATTGAGGTGGAAAAATACGGTGTGATTTATGCCGGGGCGCAGAAAAATATTGGCCCGGCTGGTTTGACCATTGTGATTGTTCGTAAAGATCTTCTGGGTCAGGCACAGTCCGTTACGCCAACCATGCTGAACTACCAAACGGCAGCGGACAATGATTCCATGTATAACACCCCGCCAACCTATGCACTGTATTTGGCCGGTTTGGTTTTTCAGTGGTTGAAAGCGCAGGGTGGTTTGTCAGCGATGGAAGTGATCAATCGTCGCAAGGCAGAAAAGCTGTATGGCTATATCGATAACAGTGATTTCTACGCTAATCCGGTTGAAATACAGAGCCGTTCATTAATGAATGTTCCTTTCACATTGGCTGATGATAGCCTTGATAAAGCATTCTTGCAGCAATCTGAGGAGGCGGGTTTGTTGAACCTGAAAGGACATCGTTCGGTCGGTGGCATGCGCGCCAGCATTTACAATGCGGTAAGCGAACAGGCTGTGGATGATCTGATTGCATTTATGGCTAACTTTAAGAAAACTCAAAGTTAGCCAGTTCCTATTGGGGAAATTAGGTAGATACACTTCCCTCTCATTGAGGAGTACTCGAAGGGAGGGCACTTGTGACCTCAATGCCATTAAGTTAAGCGCGAAGCGTTGTGTAGGGTGCGCCCCGCGCACCTTCGAAACCCGGCATAGGGTGCTATTGGTGCGGGGGCCGCACCCTACTTATAGGCTTGCATGCTTAACCTAATGACATTACTTGTGACCTTTGGGTTATAAAAGGGTGAAGTGAAAGGGCCATACAAACTGAAATTCGGTGTTTTATAGTCTTGAGGGATGACATCGACGAGATCAGGCAAAAGATCAGGCAAGATGATATGGCAGAGTCCGGTGACGAATTGGCGCAACTGCGCCAGCAAATTGATGATATTGATCAGCAGATTCAAGTACTGATTAATCAGAGGGCACGTTGTGCTCAGTCTGTGGCTGATGCCAAATTGCGGGAGTTTCAGGCTCGAAACGGCGATAGTCAATCGTTGGATCAGGTCATGTTTTATCGACCGGAACGCGAAGCACAGGTATTGAGCCGGGTTATCGAACGCAATACGGGACCGTTGGATGCGAAGGAGATGGCGCATATCTTTCGCGAGATAATGTCTGCCTGCCTTGCACTGGAAAAACCCATGCAAGTGGCTTATCTCGGTCCAGAGGGGACGTTCACTCAGGCCGCTGCAATCAAGCAATTTGGCCATGCAGTGATCGACCAGCCGCAGGCGACGATTGCCATGGTATTTGCCAAAGTGGAATCGGGTGATGCCAATTACGGTGTGGTGCCGGTAGAAAATTCAACCGAAGGCATGGTCACTCACACGCTGGATAATTTCATCGAATCACCGCTGAAAATCTGCGGTGAAGTCGAGTTGCCGATCCATATTCATCTGCTGGCCAATAAAAACAGTTGTGCCAGCAAGATTACAAAAATCTGTGCCCATCAGCAGGCCTTGGCACAATGCCGTGCCTGGCTCGATAGCCACTGGCCCAATATCGAAAAAGTAGCCGTCAGCAGCAATGGTGAAGCAGCCAGGCTGGCCTCGCAATCAGATGAAGTTGCTGCGGTCGCAGGCGATATGGCGGTTGATCTTTATGACCTGGAAAAACTGGCGGAAAATATTCAGGATTTTTCCAACAATACAACACGCTTTTTGATTGTTGGCAGAGAAGAGGTGAGCGCCAGTGGTCGCGATAAAACCTCGATTATCGTATCGACACACAACAAGCCGGGGGCCTTGTTTAACTTGTTGGAACCCTTTCATCGAGAAGGCGTTATGTTGACGCGTATTGATACGCGCCCGTCACGAACAGACACATGGTCTTATGTTTTTTTTATCGAATTTGAAGGGCATCAGCAAGATAAGAAAATTAAAAAAATACTACTGGAGTTGGAAGAGCAGTCCATATTATTAAAGCCTCTGGGGTCCTATCCCTGCGCTGTGTTGTAGGGTGTGCCGTGCGCACCATTAATCCTATCTGGCAATATCATTGATACCGGAGAGCAGTAATGAATTGTGATTTTGTGGCGCTCGCGAATGCAGGCGTAAGAGCTTTGCAGCCCTATCAGCCGGGGAAGCCGATTGAGGAACTGCAAAGAGAGTTGGGTCTTGATCATGTTGTCAAACTGGCAAGTAATGAAAACCCGCTGGGACCCAGCAAACGAGTCATCGAAGCTTGTCACAGAGCAGTGGTGGATATTACTCGATATCCTGACAGCAGCGCGTATTTGTTGAAAGCTGCGCTCAGCGAGCGTCTCGATCTAACGCCAGAGCAAATTACGTTGGGTAATGGCTCCAATGATGTGTTGGATTTAATTGCGCGCGTCTTTCTGTCGACGGGCACCTCAGCCGTCTTCTCTCAACATGCATTTATTGTCTATCCGATTGCCGCGCAGGCCTGTGGGGCTCGTGCCATTGTCACACCTGCTCAAAACTGGGGGCATGATCTGCAGGCGATGGCCGATGCTATCGAAGAAGATACGCGCGTGGTCTTTGTTGCTAATCCCAATAATCCGACAGGCACTTCAGTGAGCGAAAAAGAGCTGGATCATTTTCTTCAGCAAGTGCCAGAAAATGTGCTTGTTGTGCTTGATGAGGCCTATTTCGAATATGCACAGTCAGGTATGCAGAGTGATAGCGGCGCTTCTGATGGTTTGGGCCTGCTAAAACGGTATCAGAACCTGATTGTGACGCGCACGTTTTCCAAGGCCTATGGTCTGGCAGCCTTAAGGGTTGGTTACAGCGTGTCACAACCGGCCATTGCAGATCTGCTTAACCGTGTTCGGGCGCCGTTTAACGTGAACTCTCTGGCACTGGCCTCTGCTGAGGCCGTGTTGGACGATGAGGGCTATTTGACAGAAGGACGCCGTATTAATCAAGAAGGCATGAAGCAGGTTTCTCAAGGTCTGCAACAGCTTGGCTTATCCTTTATTCCCTCGTTGGGTAATTTTTTATGTTTTGAAACACAGGGGGAGGCAATGCCTGTGTACCAACAGTTATTGCAACGAGGCGTAATTGTCAGGCCAATCGGTATTTATGAAATGCCTAATCATTTAAGAGTATCGATAGGCTTGCCGAAAGAGAATGATTTGTTTATCGAAGCGTTGTCGCAGCTGATTTGAAGGCGTCGTTGATTGCGTAGATGATAGGTAAGTTGGTAGGCAAATTTAGGTAAATATGGGTAAATACAGGTAAATAAAAACATAATGGCAAAGAAATCATTAATACATCGTTTGGTGATCCTGGGTTTGGGACTTATCGGCGGCTCTCTCGCCAAGGCCGCAAAAGAGCGTGGATTGGTCACAGAAGTGTGGGCATGGGGGCATCGGGAGGCTTCATTAAAAACCGGTCTCTCACTGGGTATTATCGATCATTACAGCCTGGAGTTGGAGGACGTTGTCACCGATGCCGACGTGATTGTGATATGCACGCCAACGCAAATTTCAGAAGGCGTGTTGCAGCGATTAGCACAGATAGGTGTTGCCGAAAGTGTGATCACTGATGTGGCGAGTGTGAAAGGTAATCTGTTGGCAATGGCAGAAAATGCGTTTGGCGCTGTCCCCGACAATCTGGTGTTGGCACATCCGATTGCAGGTTCGGAACAAAGTGGTGTGGCTGCAGCAAAAAGTGAGTTATTTGAAAAGCATCGAATCATTCTAACGCCAACCGGGGAAACCAACCCAACTGCTTTGGAGATCGTGCGAAACCTTTGGAAAGGTGTTGGCGGAGATGTTGTGGAAATGGGTGTTGAAGACCATGATCATGTGCTGGCGGCCACCAGTCATCTGCCCCATGTGTTGGCTTACGCCCTGGTGGATGCGTTGGTGACGATGGAAGGTCGTCGCGAAGTATTCCCAAACGCTGCCGGGGGATTGCGAGACTTTACTCGCATTGCCTCAAGCAGTCCGCAAATGTGGCAGGAAATCGTATTGGCGAATCGAGAGGCCATTCTGGATGCGGTCAACGGTTTTTTGTTGCATCTGACCACGATTAAGCAACATATCGAAACCGGTGATGCTGAGGCGATATTGGAAACCTTTACTCGAGCCAAGGGCGCACGCGATGATTTTGCAGCACTGTTGGCGCAACAAAATGAAAATCTGGAACCCTGAATGTCTCAAGAAAAAAGTATCAGTTTTATAGCAAAGCAAGGTGCAGCTATTACTGGTGAGTTGCGCGTGCCCGGTGATAAATCGATTTCCCATCGATCGATTATGCTGGGCGCCCTGGCAGAGGGCGTGACCAATGTAGAGGGTTTTCTGGAAGGCGAAGATGCATTGGCAACGCTTAATGCCTTTCGCGCTATGGGTGTTGTGATTGAGGGGCCAGATCAGGGTAAGGTATCGATTCAGGGTGTTGGGTTGCACGGTCTTCAGGCACCGCAGGCGGCTTTATATCTTGGGAATTCCGGCACTTCAATGCGATTGTTATCAGGTTTGCTGGCGGGCCAGGATTTTGCTGCGATATTAACGGGTGATGAATCTCTGTCAAAACGACCCATGCGGCGGGTGACAGAGCCGCTTGCTCGTATGGGGGCGGGAATTATTACAGCTGATGATGGTTCGCCGCCACTCCAGATTCGAGGAGGGTGCGAGCTGGAAGGATTTCATTACCCAATGCCAGTGGCAAGTGCGCAAGTGAAATCCTGTTTGTTATTGGCGGGTTTATATGCCAAGGGAACAACGGTTGTGACCGAGCCAGCGCCCACCCGTGATCACACAGAGCGTATGCTGCAGGGTTTTTCCTATCCGGTTGACGTGTGCGGAAGCCAGGTAAGTCTTGACGGTGGTGGCAAGTTACAGGCATGCAATATAGAAGTCCCTGCTGATATTTCCTCCGCAGCGTTTTTTTTAGTGGCGGCCAGTATCGTGCCTGGTTCGGACTTGATGCTGCAGCACGTTGGCATTAATCCTACGCGAACAGGTGTGATTACGATTTTGCGAAAAATGGGTGCGGATATTCAGGTTCTGAATGAACGCCTGGTCGGTGCAGAACCGGTTGCCGACTTACGTGTCCGCTATGCGCCCTTGCGTGGAATACAGATACCCCAGGATCAAGTACCTCTGGCAATTGATGAGTTTCCCGTCCTATTTATCGCTGCAGCCTGTGCTGAAGGTGAAACAGTACTCAGTGGTGCGGAAGAATTGCGGGTTAAGGAATCGGATCGTATCCAGGTAATGGCTGACGGCTTGCAAGATGTTGGTATACAGGCCGATCCCACAGTGGATGGAATTCGTATTGTTGGCGGCATTATTGAGGGTGGAGAGGTGCATAGCCATGGCGATCATCGGATTGCCATGTCTTTTGCGGTTGCTGCGCAGCGGGCGCAAAACAGCATTATTATCCATGACTGCGACAATGTGGCGACATCGTTTCCGGGTTTCGTTGATGCGGCGGCTAGTGTGGGATTTAATCTGGCAGAATGTTAGAAAACCAGCCGTTTTGAATCCGTTGCCATGTGTTTTCCTAATGCCTGATTCTTAATGAAAAATGCTTTAATACCTAATGAATGACAAGAGAGTTTTCCTCCATGACAGACACTGCTGAGAAGATACCGGTGATTGCCATTGACGGCCCTGGTGGGTCGGGTAAGGGTACTATTAGTCGCCTGTTGGCCGATAGGCTGGGTTGGCAGCTATTGGATAGCGGTGCCCTGTATCGTGTGCTCGCTCTCGCTGCGCTGAATCACGATATCGCGACGGATGACAGTCACGGCTTGGAACAACTGGCCAGCAATCTGGATGTGCGGTTTGTGACGGCAGCTAATCCCATGGATGAGCCAGCCGTATTGTTGGAAGGTGAAAATGTAACACAGGCTATTCGGACAGAGAAGGCCGGAAATGCCGCTTCCCAGGTGGCTGCGTTGACACTGGTTAGAGACGCATTATTACAGCGGCAACGGGCATTTTTGGAGCGCCCAGGCCTTGTGGCCGACGGGCGTGATATGGGCACGGTCGTGTTTACCGAGGCGCCTTTGAAAATCTACTTGACAGCGAGTGCTGAGGAGCGGGCTAATAGGCGCTATAAGCAGTTGAAAGAGGCTGGCGAAAGTGTTAGTCTCGCCGCGCTTTTAGATGAGATCAAAACGAGGGACGATCGCGATATGAATCGCAGTGTTGCGCCCTTAAAGCCTGCCGAAGATGCGATTATGCTGGATAGTACAGCAATGACGATAATGCAGGTGGTTGATTTTGTTGTTGAAAAAGCCAAATTGCGGCAACTGGCCTGAACTCTTATTTTCGGCTAGTGTATTGTTTTCAGCTGCTGGATTTTGGTTTTATGGCCCTTTGACATTAAGGTCTTGGTGTTCGGACCAGAGTCAGATGGCTGGCCAGATGTGATCTGGGAAAAAGTTTTTTGGTGGTCCCCATAATTAATTTATAACCAACTGTGATTATGGGGGCTTGTGTTGGGATGGCCCATGCTGGTTGGTAGCATGGAGAGTGACAGCGATCGTTGTCACGTCGTCTATTGTAGGTAATTACCCATGAGCGAAAGCTTCGCAGAACTCTTTGAAGAAAGTTTAAAAACCCTTGATATGAAACCCGGTTCAATAGTCACAGGTGTGATTATTGATGTTGATAGTGATTGGGTGACCGTGCATGCGGGACTCAAATCCGAGGGTGTTATTCCCCGTAGCCAGTTTCTTGATGAAAATGGTGAATTCAAGCTGGATATTGGTGATGAAGTTCAGGTTGCCCTTGAATCCGTTGAAGATGGATTTGGTGAGACAAAACTGTCGCGTGAAAAAGCCAAGCGTGCGGAAGCCTGGAAAGAATTGGAAAAAGCCTGTGAAGCGGCTGAGGTTGTTAAAGGTGTGATTAACGGCAAGGTTAAAGGTGGCTTTACCGTTGATGTGAATTCTATCCGCGCATTTCTACCTGGTTCTCTGGTTGATGTACGTCCCGTGCGTGAGACAGCACACCTAGAAGGTAAGGTGCTGGAATTCCGCGTTATCAAATTGGATCAAAAGCGTAATAATGTCGTTGTATCACGTCGTGCTGTGCTGGAAGAAGCCAATAGCGCAGAACGTGATGCCTTGCTCGCTTCCTTGCAAGAAGGTATGGCAGCCAAAGGTATTGTTAAGAATCTGACCGACTATGGTGCGTTTGTTGACCTTGGCGGCGTTGATGGTCTGCTGCATATCACTGATATGGCCTGGAAGCGTATCAAGCATCCCAGTGAAATCGTCAACGTTGGGGATGAAATTGATGTCAAAATTCTCAAGTTTGATCGTGAACGCAACCGCGTTTCCCTTGGCTTGAAGCAATTGGGTGAAGATCCCTGGGTTGAAATCACCAACCGTTATCCAGAAGGTACAAAAGTCACTGCACAGGTCACCAATTTGACTGATTATGGCTGTTTTGCCGAATTAGAAGAGGGTGTGGAAGGTCTGGTGCATGTGTCAGAAATGGATTGGACAAACAAAAATGTACATCCTTCCAAGATTGTACAGGTTGGGGATGAAGTTGAAGTGATGGTGTTGGATATCGATGAGGAGCGTCGTCGCATATCATTGGGTATCAAACAATGTCAGCAGAATCCCTGGGATGCCTTTGCTCAGCAATGGTCCAAGGGCGGCAAGATCAACGGAACGATCAAATCGATTACAGACTTTGGTATATTTATCGGTTTGGAAGGCAATATTGACGGATTGGTACACCTGTCGGACATTTCCTGGCAGGAAACCGGTGAAGAGGCTGTACGCAAGTATAAGAAAGGGGATGAGATTGAAACTGTCATTCTCTCAATTGATGCCGAGCGTGAGCGAATTTCATTGGGCGTCAAGCAACTTGAGGATGATCCATTCTCCAATTTTGTTGCTGAAAACGATAAGGGTTCAGTGGTTAATGGCGTCATTAAAGAGGTTGACGCCAAGGCAGCTGTGCTGACGCTGGCAGAGGATGTAGAAGGTATTCTCAAGGCTTCTGAAATCAGTCGCGATAAAGTGGAAGATGCTCGTAATGCACTGAAGGACGGTGAAACCGTTGAGGTGAAGATTATCAGTGTAGACCGGAAAAACCGGGTGATCAGCCTGTCTATCAAGGCCAAAGACTTTGATGATGAAAAAGAGGCTGTGAAGGCGCTGAAAGAGAAGGAGAAGCAAGAGTCTGCACCCGCTACCATCGGTGACCTGATTAAGGCACAAATGGAAAACAAGGACTAGTAAAAAGACCTTTGATGAGCTGAACATCCATTAGCTTTATGATTGGTTGATCAATGCTGCAGGGGTGGAAAATCATATGATCTGCCCCTGCAACTAGACGTAAGCGATTGACTGGTCTATATTTTAAGGACGTAGCAGGATTTGAGAGCAGCAAAGGTTATGACAAAGTCTGAGTTGATCGAACGAATAGTGGCAAAGCAGGCGCAGTTGTCTGCAAAAGATGTGGAATTGGCTGTAAAGACGATCTTGGAGCATATGTCACAGACGCTGGCTTCAGGTAATCGTATTGAAATACGAGGATTCGGCAGTTTTTCGCTGCATTATCGCGCACCCAGAAAGGGGCGAAACCCGAAAACAGGTGATGCTGTGCAATTAGCCGGCAAATACGTACCTCATTTCAAGCCCGGCAAGGAGATGCGCGAACGGGTAAATGAGAGCTTGCTTAATAGTAACTAAATCCAGTCTTGCCATCTAATTTAAGAAACGGTATGGTCGCCGACCATACCGTTTTTTTTTGTTAAATTTTTTGGAAGTTGTTCATATGGCAGTCATCAAAAAAGTAGTTTTTGGCCTTGTTTTCCTCGCCGTTCTTGTTTTCTTCGCGTTGTTTGTGACAGAAAACTCACAATCCGTCTCGTTAAATCCCATTATCATTCCTGCTTTTGAACACAATATTGCATTGATTATCATTGTTGCGTTTAGTATTGGGGGTGTTTTTGGGCTATTGTTCAGTAGTGGAGTTTTTTTGAAACTGAGGGCTCAGATACTTCAGCTGCGCAACAAGTTACGTGTTGTCGAAAAAGAATTAACCAAGTTGCGTGAGCCCTCTCAAGCGCAATAGATCGTTATATGTGGGAAATCAGCCTATTCTTACTACTCTTCGTTGCTGTGGCTGTTGGATGGTGTTTGGGGCGTAGTACTCTTAATACAAAGGGTTCAGAGCATTCGGCAGTTCCCCCTACCTATTATCAAGGCATCAATTACCTGATTAATGATGGTTCGGATTTAGCGATTCAAGCCTTTATTCAGTCATTGCCAGTCAATAGTGAGACTTTTGAGCTGCATATCGCACTGGGCAATTTATTAAGAAAAAAAGGGGAAGTTGAAAGCGCAATCCGTATTCATCAAAACCTGTTAGCTCGACCTAGTTTGTCAAAGGAATATGTAAATTCTGCTCATCTGGAATTAGCCAGGGATTATATTTCTGCGGGTTTGTTAGATAGAGCTGAGCGATTGCTTAGTGAGCTAGTGAGTGAATCCGTTGAATTGCGAGAATGTTGTCTTAAATTGATGCTTGAAATTTATCAGAATGAGAAAGAATGGGACAAAGCGATCGAAACGGCTAATGCTTTGCGCCCCAAGCGACGTCTAAAACGGGACCAGATTGCATTGACTGAGTTGGCGCAGTCGGTATCTCATTTTTTTTGTGAGCAGGCAGAAACTGCACTGAATGAGCATAATTATCAGGCAGCCAGAGAAAAAATACGCATGGCTTTTCGCTCTGATCGCAACTGTGTCAGGGGGGGCATGCTTTCCGCGCAGCTGGATTTGATTTTGCAGCAACCCAAGCAGGCAATCAAAACACTGACAAAAGTTAAAGATCAGGACATGGATTTTCTGCCTGAAGCCATTCCTCTGTTGGAGCAGGCCTATGATGCGGTAGGCAAAAGGCCTCAACTATTGCAATTTATACAAGAATGCCTGCAATGCAGGTCATCGACAAAACTGTTGCTGGCGGCAACAGAAGAGATGGAAAGCCAGCAGGGCAAAGAGGCTGCTCTACACTATTTAAGCACTGAATTAAAGAAGAGACCGACGCTGCGGGGTTTGTCGAGGTTGGTCGATTATCATATGCCCAGCGCTGAAGGTGCGGTTCGTGAGAATTACACGGTATTGCAGACAATTATTCAGGATATGATGGCGCAAAAACCACTCTATCAATGTCAGAGCTGTGGCTTTTCTGGAATGCAATTACATTGGCTTTGCCCGAGTTGTAAGAGCTGGGGGCAAATTAAGTTGATAGAAGGTGTGGAAGGTGATTGAGTTTTCCAGGATTATAATGTTCAGAATAATTCGCCTTTGCTAATCTCAAGACATTTGATATCCAAAGCGTTGAGGAAACCAAATTCATATGCAAGATATAAAAATGGCAGAAAATCGAATCATTGTTGCTTTGGATTACGCTGCCGAGGCGCCGGTACTAAAATTAGTAGACTCGCTGGATCCAACGCTTTGCCGTTTGAAAATTGGAAAAGAGCTTTTCACAGCTCTTGGACCAGAGATAGTGGAGAAAATGGTTGCCAGAGGCTTTGATGTCTTTCTGGATCTCAAATTTCATGATATTCCCAATACCGTGGCCAAGGCTGTGAAAAGTGCTGCGAATCTTGGTGTTTGGATGTTGAACGTTCACGCCAGTGGTGGGCAACGAATGATGGAGGCCGCCCGCGATGCGCTTGACGGACTTTCAACACGCCCCTTGCTTATCGCTGTGACAGTGTTAACCAGCATGGGAGATGATGAATTACAGCAAATTGGTATTCAGGCACCGGCTGAAAAACAGGTCATACATCTCGCTAAGTTAGCGAAACGTAGTGGTATGGATGGTGTTGTGTGCTCTGGATTAGAGGTTGAGGCCATAAAAAAAGAAATTGCGCTGCCGTTTTATGCGGTGACGCCAGGTATTCGATTGCTGGATAGTGTGCGAGATGATCAACAGCGAGTGTTAACGCCAACGAAAGCGATTGGACTAGGAAGTGATTATCTGGTGATTGGACGACCGATTACACAGGCTGATGATCCATTGCAGACGCTGAAATTGATAGCGAGCGAAATTTCCAGCATTTCATAATGCCATTGTTGTGGTATCATCGCGCTTCTTTTAATGGAATATACTCCAAGGAGATGGATATCATGTTAAGCAATAAAAACGTTTTACTTTCACGACATACAATCCTGACTCAACATTTCTTGAGAACAGCCCAGGCATTGGTATTAAGTGTGTTTTTAGGTTTTGGTAGCCTGAATGGTGCTTATGCTGCAGATGCTCCAACAGTTAATATCAATACCGCTGACGCTGCAACTTTGGCAGAAGTGCTTGTTGGTGTTGGTGATGATAAAGCTAAGGCAATTATTGAGTCCCGGGAAACTCACGGGAAATTTGCCAGTAGTCAGGATTTAACTCGGGTTAAAGGGATTGGTACCGTCATTGTTGCGAAAAACAGCGATAGAATTGTCTTGAAGTAGATGATGTCTAACATCTAATGTGGCAAGAAGTTGCACAAAAGGCGCTGTTGATCGGCGCCTTTTTTTGTTGGTAGATTTCCGCGGGGTTATTGGAGGATTGGTCTTTGAGCCTGATTGCTGTCGTATCGTTACTATCGCTAGTTGGCAGTTATGCTGTTACTGGTTTCTATCGTACTGTTGCACTCAAAACTCGAATTCTGGATGTACCCAATCATAGAAGCTCCCATAAAATTCCCGTTCCCAGAGGTGGTGGGATTGCGATAGTCAGTATTGTCTTTGCCGGGATCCTGATTTTGCTCCAATACAATCGTTTGGATTTTGTCAGCGTTAAAGGATACCTGCCTGTTTTCCTTTTGGCATTGGTAGGATTTATTGATGATCGATACGGATTGTCTATTAAGTTGCGATTGACTGCCCAGGTCGTGACTGTCGCCAGTGTGCTGTATCTGTTGTTTGCTGAGCAGTCTGGGGAATCCATGGGGATACGCATTGCAATATTGGCATTGTCGGGAGTGTATCTTCTTTGGGTGGTTAACCTTTATAATTTTATGGATGGGATTGATGGTATTGCATCGATTCAGGCTATTACAGTGCTTGGAAGTGCCGTTTTCTTATTATGCATAGTCAAAGATAGCGCTTCTGTGGATTTGCTATTACCCAGCCTTGTGATGGGAGCTGCGATTGGGTTTCTTGTTTGGAACTGGCCTCCAGCATCCATATTTATGGGTGATTGTGGCAGTTTGTTTCTTGGTTTGTGGATAGGGGTTTTTTCCCTGATTACGGTGTTATCAGACATGCTGTCACTGTGGGCTTGGCTGATTTTAATGGCAGTGTTCTTTGTTGATGCAACCTACACCTTGTTGCATCGACTATTTACTGGAGAGCGGGTATATCAGGCGCATAACCGACACGCATATCAGCTTGCATCGCGTGTGTGGGGACACAAAACAGTGACTTTGACAGTATTGAGCTTGAATCTGTTCTGGCTTCTTCCTCTGGCGTATTTGGTTCATCTCTCCATCCTAAATGGAGTGTTAGTCGTATTCATTGCTTATACACCGTTAATTTTGCTTGAGCTACTGGTTCAATATCGCTGGCATGAGGGCTTGCAGAGCAGAAAGCAAGCTTAAACCTAGGTTAAACGAGATGATTAATAAGTAATCGCTATAGGCTTGTATGGCATTAAATGGCGTTACGCGCTATATTATGCCTTTCACCCGTTTGACCAGAGAATGTACCGATTGCTTACGAGAATTGTTGATCTACAGGACCGATCGGGTGGAAGTTGTACGATAATAAGAAAAATCAACCAGGTAGTTTAGGTAACATGCAGCGATATATCGGCGCTTTGATTCTCTCCGTCATCTTGTCATTAGTGGGTTATGCGATTGCCGTATTCTGGTCGGGATCGGATGAAACACTTCAAGCTGCAGCCAGGTTAAGTTTGCCTATGTGGGCTCTGGTTTTGCTGCTTTCAGTTCTTAACTATGTGCTTAGATTTGTACGATGGGAGTATTTTTTACGGAAGCTTGATACGCCCAGAATACCCCAGGGACATCACTTCCTGATTTATCTTGCCGGTTTTGCTTTAACAACGACGCCCGGTAAAGCAGGGGAGGCCGTACGTTCTTTTTATCTCAAGCCTTATGGTGTTGGTTACGGTCAAAGCTTGAGTGTATTGTTTGTTGAACGACTGATGGACTTGCTTGCCGTAGTATTAATTGCACTGCTGGCGGCTAATTACTTTGATGATCCTCGATATGGTACGGCAGCCTGGGCTTCAGCAGCGGTCGTTTTGGCGTTATTGCCACTTATTCACTATTACCCGCTCTGGGATTGGATAGAAAGTAAAGCGGCTGCCATTTCCGAGCGTTTGGGTTCAGGTGTAACCAAGCTGGTTGTGATGATTAAGGATTCTGCTATTTTGTTAAAAAACCGATTGTTGTATGGTGGTCTGATTTTGGCAATTGTGGCGTGGGGCTTGGAAGGTTTTGGCTTCTATCTGGTGCTATATAGCCTTGGCGTTGAAGTGGATGTAATGGTTGCAGTGGGGATTTATTCGATAGCTGTGCTGGTTGGTGCCATTTCATTTCTCCCCGGTGGTCTGGGAGGTACAGAAGCTGTCATGGGTTTGTTACTGTTGGCAGTCGGGACAGATAAATCATCTGCGGTGGCAGCAACCCTGATTTGTCGTTTGGCTACATTATGGTTTGCAGTAGTGCTGGGTATTGGTGCTTTAGCCGGTGTTATGCGAAGTGATGTGCAAAAATCGTTTGTAGCGAAATAAGTAGCGAAATAAAAAAGTAAAACAAAAACAATACAGGTGCGAATAGAATAAATACCATGTCGAATAGCTCATTACCTTTGGTCGTTGACCTTGACGGAACCCTGATTAAAACCGATCTGTTGATCGAGTCTTTTTTGAATCTGCTTAAGAAAAATCCGCTTTACGCTTTTGTCGTTTTTATATGGCTGATGCGTGGCAAGGCTGTCTTAAAACACGAGATTGCTTCGCGGGTGGAAATAGATGTAACCGTATTGCCATACAATAAATCCCTCTTGAAATATCTGCGGGAGCAAAAGGAAAAAGGGCGGCATTTAGCGCTTGCTACGGCGTCACACCAGAAATTTGCTTTTCAAATTGCCGAATATCTGGGTTTGTTTGATAAGGTGTTTGCCACGCACGGCGGTGTCAATGTGGCATCCTCGCAAAAAGCCAGGCTGTTAAATGAAGCGTATGGGCGTGGTGGCTATGTGTATGCTGGCAATGCGGAGCCGGATCTAAAAGTATGGCCCGATGCTGCAGCTGCGATTGTTGCGGGCTCTTCCCAAAAGTTGTTGCGTCAAGCGGAAGAAATTGGTGAAGTTGAACGACATTTCCCTTTACCGAAGCCGGGCATTAAGCATTATCTTAAAGCCTGCCGTATTCACCAGTGGATGAAAAATTCGCTGGTTTTTGTACCGATGTTGGCGGCACATGAGATCGTGGCGCCCAGCATGATACTGAATACATTGTTGGCTTTTTTTGCGTTTAGTTTGTGTGCTTCCAGCGTCTATCTGCTGAATGATCTCCTTGATCTTGCAGCGGATCGTCATCATAAAACCAAATGTAACCGACCGTTTGCTGCGGGCACGATACCAGCGATTCATGGGGTCATCATGATTCCCATATTATTGTTTGTGGTTCTTATATTATGTGCCATGCTGCCAGCCTGGTTTACACTGGCCTTACTTGTCTATTATATTGCAACCACTGCGTATTCCTTTCAGTTAAAACAAATGATTATGCTGGATGTTGTGGTGCTGGCGGGCCTTTATACCATGCGCTTGATTGCGGGGGCGACGGCAACGGGCATTGCGCTTTCTTCCTGGTTGATGGCATTTTCCATGTTTATCTTTCTAAGTCTGGCGTTACTCAAACGCTACACTGAATTGGTGGGATTAAAGGCTAAAGGCACTAATGCGAAGGTCAAGGGCAGAGGTTATGATGTGGAGGATATCTCCCTGTTGTCTTCGTTAGGTGGAGCCAGCGGATATATCTCTGTGTTGGTGATGGCCTTGTATGTCAATAGTGAGGCGGTTCGGCCCATGTATAGCCATCCTGAATTATTGTGGGGAGTCTGTCCGGTACTATTGTATTGGATCAGCCGGGTCTGGATTATTGCTCATCGAGGTAATATGCATGATGATCCGATTGTCTTTGCCATCAAAGACTCTACCAGCCGTGTAACGGCGATATTGATTGGTGCCATTATGGTATTGGCGGTGTGATATGAGTGAGTTTCAATCCTGGGGATGTTATCCCAAAGTCGATCAGAAGGGCGTTTCCATGTCGGATCGCCATCAGGACCTGCCGAAAAGTGACAGTGCTATATTACCCTTTGGCAATGGGCGCAGCTATGGTGATAGCTGTCTGAATGCAGACGGTGTCGTGGTTAGCACCATGGCGCTAAACCGGTTTATAGACTTTGATACCGAATCCGGCGTATTGCGCTGTGAGGCAGGTGTTATGTTGTGGGAGATTCTCGACCTGGTTGTGCCCCATGGATGGTTTTTACAGGTGACTCCAGGCACCAAGTTTGTCACGGCCGGCGGCGCGATTGCCAACGATGTGCATGGTAAGAATCATCATCTCAAAGGTACATTTGGTTGTCATGTCAGGCAGTTCGAGCTATTGCGTAGTGATGGTCAGCGTTTGTGTTGCTCGGCAAAAGAAAACGCCGATTATTATGCGGCGACAATAGCGGGCCTTGGTTTAACCGGTATGATTACCTGGGTGGAGTTGCAACTAAAACGCGTGACAAGCCCGGCGATTGCCATGGAAAATATCAAATACCAGAATCTTGACGAGTTTTTCTCGCTGTCTGAAGAGTCAGATCAGGACTGGGAATACACTATGGCCTGGGTAGACTGCGTGGCAAGCGGGAGCAACATTGGGCGTGGGCATTTTATGCGCGGTAATCATGCCGATGCCTCAGTTTCGCTACCGCCAGCTCCGAAGTTGACTTTGCAGGTGCCTTTTACCCCTCCTATTTCGCTGATCAACAGCTACAGCTTGAAGGCCTTTAATTGGGCATATTACGAGCGCCAACAAGATCGCGTTAAGTCCGCTGTCAGTCATTATGAGCCCTTTTTGTATCCATTGGACAGCATACTCGATTGGAATCGCATTTACGGGCCTAAGGGGTTTCTGCAATATCAATGTGCTATTCCCTATGACAATGGTCTTGCAGCGATGAAAGACATTCTGCGTCTTATAGCACAAGCTGGTTTTGGCTCTTTCCTTGCCGTGTTGAAAGTATTTGGTGATAAGCATTCGCCTGGGTTGATGTCTTTTCCCATGCGTGGTGTCACCCTGGCCTTGGATTTTCCTTATGTCGAATCCAAAACGCTCCCGTTTTTCAAACAATTGGATGACGTGGTTGTGCAAACACAGGGGCGGATTTACCCAGCCAAAGATGCACATATGTCAGCGGAGTTATTTCAGGCATTTTATCCTCAGTGGCGAGAACTTGAGGCCTTGCGGGATCCAAAAATTAATTCAAGTATGTGGCAACGGGTGACACAGGAGATCTAATGCAAACGATAGTTATTTTTGGTGGATGTTCAGCAATTGCTGAACAGGTGGCCAGAATTTATGCCACACGCGGCGCTCAACTGTTCTTGGTGGATCGTAATGAACAGCGCCTTGAGGATATTGCGGCTGATCTTAAAGTGCGTGGCGCTGAGAAGGTTGAATATGCTGTACTAGATCTGACGCAGACCGATCGATTTGATGGCTGTCTTGAACAGATCAACAAAGCATTGGGAGGTGTGATTGATGTCGCCCTGATTGCTCATGGTACCCTGCCTGATCAGTCAGCCTGCGAGCAGTCAGTCGACAAAACGCTGTTAGAGATTCAGATCAATGCCATTAGTACCATAGCTTTGTTGACGAAACTGGCTAATCAGCTTGAGCAGCGCGGTGCTGGGACCTTGGCGGCGATTTCTTCCGTGGCGGGTGATCGCGGTCGTCAATCAAATTATGTGTACGGTGCTGCAAAATCAATGATGACCACATTTCTTGAAGGATTGCGCAATCGCCTTGCCAAGCACAATGTACATGTGCTTACCATCAAGCCGGGTTTTGTTGATACACCTATGACGGCATCGTTTTCTAAAGGCCCCTTATGGGCCAAGCCAGAAGATGTGGCAGCGGGTATAGTCAACGCGATAGATAAGAAGAGAAATGTCGCATATCTGCCCTGGTTCTGGCGTTATATTATGTTGATCATCCGGCATATTCCAGAGTTTGTCTTCAAGCGCATGGGACTATAATCACATTTTGGATTCTTTTTCCGAGCGCCTTTCGTTCGTAGTAGGTTAATTTTGGTGGGTTGATTTTGGATTGTACCGCCAAAGTCGATGGTACCTGTCTCAGCAGTTTATGGTAATCTGTGCGGTTTGAAATAATTGCTAACAGGCTGGGGGAAATATGACCTGCTTCGATGTATTTAACGGCGATGCTGATGGCATCTGTTCTTTAATTCAATTACGTAATGATCAGCCACGCGATGCTCGACTGGTAACAGGCGTTAAACGCGATATACAGCTTCTGGATCAATTGGATTGCCAGAGAGGTGATCAAGTCACGGTGCTTGATATTTCTTTGGACAAGAATCGCGCTGGGCTGGAGAAAATTTTGGCTTCAAGTGCAGAGGTTTTTTATGTTGATCATCATTTTGCCGGTCATATTCCATCCTCAGAACATCTGAAGTCGTTGATTGATACTTCCGCCGATGTGTGCACAAGTATTCTTGTGAACCAGCATCTATCGGGAAAGTACATACCGTGGGCGGTGGTGGGTGCCTTTGGTGACAACCTTAAAAACAGTGCGAAAGAGATGGCAAACCAAGCGGGATTGAGTGATAAGCAATCACAGGAGTTGGAAAATCTTGGCACATATATTAATTACAATGGATATGGGGCAGCAATAGATGATTTACTTTACCCACCGGCTGAACTTTTCCGTTTGATCAGTCCCTATGCCAACCCTTTTGATTTTATTATCGATGCACGAGATACATTTGATCGACTTGAAACGGGTTTTCGCCAGGATATATCTTTGGCTCAAGCGGTGAGTCCTCAGCAAGAAAATGACCACAGCGCTGTTTATCTATTACCCGATGCCAGTTGGGCCAGGCGAGTCAGTGGCGTATTTAGCAATGAGTTGGCAAACGCTGAGACCGCTAGAGCTCACGCTGTTGTGACAGAGCGAGTGGGTGGTGGCTATGTGGTTAGTGTGCGTGCGCCACTGGATAACAAGACGGGCGCTGATGAGCTTTGTCGACGTTTTCCCAGCGGCGGCGGACGTAAGGCGGCGGCGGGCATTAATGATTTACCGGTTGATCAGTTGGATAAATTTATTCAGCAGTTTTCCGAATTTTATGCGGGTCTTTAAGGTACAGGCCGTGATTCAATGTATAAAACCCTATGAACTTCACTTAATGAACGTAGCTCGATAAACATGGATGCTTGGTTAACACTCTTTTCTATGCTGGTTTGTTTCGCGGGCTTGGTGAGCAGTCGCTGGCAACCGGAAATTGTGTTAATGGTGACGGTGTTTTTTCTCTTATTCACCAATGTTATTGGCGTATCCCAGGTGCTCAGTGGATTTTCCAATGAGGGAATGGCGACGGTAGCCGTACTTTATGTGGTGGCGGCGGGCCTGACTCACAGTGGTGCCGTTTCCTGGTTGTCACAATCCCTGCTGGGTAAACCGAAAACGCTGGGTTCTGCGCAGTTCCGGGTGATGGCGCCTGTGGCCGTTATGAGTTCTGTACTGAATAACACACCTGTTGTTGCAATGTTGATTCCGGCAATCAGTGATTGGGCAAAGCGATATCAATTGTCAGTATCGCAGTTAATGATTCCCCTAAGTTATGCGGCCATTATTGGCGGTTCCTGCACCTTAGTCGGCACCAGTACCAATCTGGTGGTTAATGGTATGCTTGAGGACGTGATGCCAGAAGAGGCGCTGCAGTTATTTGATTTGGCCTGGATCGGTGTGCCCTTGGTGATTGTTACTATCATCTTTGTGACGATTTTCAGTCGTTGGTTGTTGCCTAATCGCTTTCAGGTCAGTGATCGATTTGAAGATACTCGCCAGTATCTGATCGAAATGCGAGTTGAGCCCTATAGCGATATAGCGGGTCAATCGATTGAAGATGCTGGTCTGCGACATTTGCCCGGATTGTTTCTGGTTGAGATACAGCGGAATGGGCGCCTGATACCGGCAGTATCTCCCACCGAAGTGCTTTGTGCTGAAGACAGGCTGATGTTTGCTGGTAACGTTGAATCGGTTGTTGATTTAAAGAAAATTCATGGCCTGCGCTCTGTCGAAGAGCAGGATTATAAGCTGGATGCGCACCGGGCGGACAGGTGTCTGGTGGAAGTGGTTATCGGTCCACGGTTTCCCGCATTGGGTAAAATAGTCAGGGATGCAGAGTTTCGGACTCGTTACGGTGCAGCCATTATCGCTATCGCGCGTGAGGGCGAATTGCTCAAGCAGCGTATAGGGGATGTCGAATTAAAAACGGGCGACACCTTGTTGTTGGAGACGCATAATCGCTTTGTTAAACAGCGGCGTTATGTCAGGGATTTTTTATTGGTTAGCGAAGTTGAAAACTCCCAACCCGTACGTCATGAAAGGCGCTTTGTTGCCTTAGTGTTACTGTTAGCGATGGTCGTGCTGGTTAGCACGGGTATGTTGCGCATGTTTGAAGCCGCCGTTTTGGTTGCTGGCGCAATGATACTGACAGGTTGTGTCAGTATGAAAGAGGCCAAGGACAGCATCAAGTGGGAAGTGTTATTGGTGATTGCTGCATCGATAGCGTTGGGTGCGGCAATGGACAAAAGCGGAGCGGCGGGCTGGATTGCTGATATGATGATTAGCCTGGCAGGGACCTCTCCATGGGCGATGCTGGCTGCGTTGTTTGTATTGACAGCGGGATTTTCAGCGCTCATTTCCAATCTGGCGGCAGCCGTATTGCTGTTTCCAGTTGCGTTGGCGAGTGCGCATCAATTGGACGTCAATGTGGCTCCGATGGCTGTGACTCTAATGGTCGCAGCTTCTGCCAGTTTTTCTACGCCAATAGGCTATCAAACTAATTTGATGGTTTACGGTCCGGGTAATTATCGATTTGGCGATTTTTTAAAAATCGGCGTGCCGTTAACAATTTTGGTAGGACTTATTACGGTTGCATTAGTGCCAATAATTTGGCCATTTCGGTGATACCTATTGCTAATAGCTCAGTGGCGTCGAGCATCTGTTAAGAAAAGGCGCAGGGCCGCAGGATAACAAATATTTCGAGGCCCTTATGCGGTTACCGGTCTTCAGCTAAAACAATAAGCGGCTGTGCTTTTTCAAAATCACATTAAGGCCCACAGCATTTTTTAAATTTTTTACCACTGCCACAGGGGCAGGGATCGTTACGACCCACCTTTGGGGCGCGATGTACAGGTTCTGTAAATAACGCATTAGTCGAACTGCTTGCTTTCCAATCTTCCTCCCAATCGTCTTCCCCCTCTTCAAATTCATCATCGCTCCATTCCTCAAATTCGTCCTGGTTATCGAGGATGTCTTCAATAACATCGAAAGTATCTGTGGCGACGGTTTTCATAATGGGGAGTTGTTCGATGGGAATTCCCTGGTGCAAGTGCAAAGCCAGTAGTGCAAAGTCTGGCCACTGCGGAGTGCGACCACTTATCGTATTTTTTGCCCACATAGCCATAAGAATAAAACGATCACGCCATTTGTTGCGATGGGGTTTAAGCAGGTAATCGTAGAGATGGGAATCCTGATCTTCGATATCCATATTCGGGTCTTCCTGGAAATCCAGGTAGCGCTCTATAGTGCTGTTGTCGTTTTCAAACCAACCGAGCCGATCGGCATTTTTTTTGTGCCAGCGTGTTAACCTCTGGTGGTGTTTCTTTTCATCAATGCCTACCAATTCGGATTGCTTTGACAGCAGCCAGTCAAGAAAATCAAATGGTACGGGCTGTGAAAGACGTGGGTCTAGCATCTCTAGCCATTGCAATAATGAGGCGTCAACGGGTTGTCCACTGCCTTTATGCAGGCTGAGAAAATGTGGTATCAATAAGTTCAGTAAAGAATCATCGATTTCGGTCAAGGGAGGCATTTGAGCTTTAATACCGGCAAATAATTCCGTGTTTTCACGTTTACTGATCAGCGGTGTCTGCCAGCTATCGACAATACCAAGGGATGCCTTAAACACGGCTCCGGCAGTGAGATATTGACGTCCCTGTTTAAACTGAAGGATGATTGAAAGAGCGCCCGCACCATCGGGAGCGCTCATAGTAATATTACATAGTTTGGGTGCGGTTTCGCTGGCCTGTTCCAGGTTGCTCGAATGAATTCGGCGAAGTTGCTGAATAACTGCGTCGAGTGATTTGATTTGTGAGGAGGGCAACCAATTGCGTAGCATAACCAAGCGATTCAGGTTTTTATTGCTAAGTCCTTTTATTAATGATGGTTGTGTGAGCAAAGAAAGCACAGAATTGGATACTGTTTCACGATGGTGCAGTAACGCTAGTACAGCTGCGTCACGGATGATTGTTTGGTCTGAAAGCAGTAATTGCTCAAGCAGTATAGAAAGACCGTCAGCAGGCAAATAATAAAGATGCGGTTTCAATGCTTCGAAAAAATCAAAGGGGGAATCAATATCGGCCTCTGATAACATTCTTGTTAAATCTGCCAGCTTAGGCGTTTGTGGAAATGAAACGACATTGCCCGCACTGGATTGGCCGGATTTGTCGAGTTCGTAATCCAAACCGCCATGGTGTTCACTCAACCACTGGCCGGCCTTGTCAATCAAATCATCTGGGAGAGGGAAGTCCTCGCGCGCCAAACAATCCAGCAATGTTTCAGTCAGTACCGGGTGTTCATGATCTTCCAGATATTGTGTGACCATTTCAAACAGTACTGCAGTGAATTCTTCTACATCAGGTTCATTGCGCAGGCTCAATTGCAATTGCTGGATGGATTGGCTGAGCAAGTGATAATAGCCCTCGAACCAGGGATGAGCGTCCAGATCATTCTGTTCTGAAGCCCAGCAAATTAGCAGCGTGATCATTAACGGTGGTGGAGGTAATATCTCGGACAGCTCGCTGAAATCAACGAAGTCGCCGCATTCAGCATGCTCTGAGGCTACTTCGAGCAGTTGTTCAAGAAACTCGGGAGCGGGGTTTTCAGTGGGCATAAGGTATTCCTTGGTTATCAGGCGCTTGCTAATGATTTATCTACGCACCAGCTTTTATCGATCAATCTTCGTGAAAATGGTTCGGTCTAAACATGATGTCTAGCCTGTCAGGTCGCATTCGTTGTCTATGATAGCGTAACCACAATGGAAGAGCATGTACTGAGGAGCAAAGGTGTGCAGGGGGTGTACAAATTGCGATCGATTGCTATTTGTTGAGAGTATTTTTTAGACCACGTAGCAGAATATTATACATTTCTTCAGGGCGGCTACTGGGCGCCATCAAGCACAGGTCAGTAAGAGTATTAAGCGTATCAAATGAATCCCTTTCCAGTGAGAATGCATTTTTCGCATAGTTGCTTGCGATACGAGCTACGAGCTTGTCCAGTTGTTCCTGATCACTTAGCGATTTTATCACTATGAATTCCCTTTATTAGCAAGTGTAGCAAGTGTGCATTGGATAAGAATTGTCTATAGATGAAGGTTTTGCCAATAGTTTGTCGATCTTGACTAATCGGTTTAAATAACCTGCTGATAGCACTTACAACCAATTGCAGTAATTTGCTTGATATTAAGCGCGAGTGGCTATTGAATAAGTTGTAACTGTTGCGGATTAGGACAGTTCTCGCAATAACATAGCCTGCTTTCGTGCTATTCCCCAATGATAACCACCGAGTACTCCATCGCTGCGAACAATACGGTGACAGGGAATCAGCCAGGCAACAGGGTTTTGGCCGACAGAGCTACCGACGGCTCGTGATGCTGTAGGGCTACCAATTGCCTTTGCCAATTGCTGGTAACTTGCTAATGTGCTGTGGGGGACGCTTAACAGTGTTTCCCAGACCTTAATCTGAAAACGGCTGCCTTTGATATGCAGGGGGAGCGATGCCTGCTTGCATGAGGGAAAGAAGATTTTGTTTCGCCAGGACTGCGTTATTTCCACATTGTTAATCAAACTGGCGTAAGGCCATAGCTTTGATAGTCGTTGCAAGGGACGTGTATCGTTTACATCAGAAAAAGCCAGCTGGCAGATACCTTGTTGAGTCACAGCAATAAAGCAATCTCCAAAGGGGGATGCGTGCCAGCCATAGAGTATTTCAGTAGGATTCACACGAGATTTATGTTCTTTTTGAGGATGGGTCTCTGTAACAGATGTTATGTTATGCAAAGGACTGACGTTGGAAAGCTTGGACTTCTGGGCTGACTTTAGAAATGATTGTGATTCGTGTAAATGGTTTTTAACTTTTTTTTTGGTAAGTGGCTGCAGAAACTGCTTTGGATTCAGTCCAGCCCAGCATTGAAAGGTGTGCTGCAGATGTAAGGGTGATATATCAAGCTGACTGGCAAGCACTTGGAGCGAGAGTGGTGTTGGCTGAGCTTTTATAATGCATAGTAGTGCTTGTTCTACCAGATGATACTGGCTGCATTGCTGCAAAACGCCAGAGGGTGCTTCGGGATTATGCTTATGATTTCGTGACATATTGGTTAGCCCTCATTCCTCACAAGGCGGCGGTTCGAAAAGTGTTTTATGCTTATAGTTAAGTGCATTTTTGCCTATTTCGCTTGAAACTGGTTCTGGCACGCTATAAAGAATTTGACTCGGTCACAGGTATACCCAACCTGCTTCCCTCTTAAAATCCTTTACAGGGGGCCAGCCCTCACTTTCAACGCGAAATCCTTGTGCTGACCGCTTGGGTGATGGCTGTACTGCAATACCTTTTGGTGTTTGTTTGATTAATTTTAGCCATATCTCTGCCTTGTTTTGCTAGCCTTAGTGTGATTTATCGTTTTAATGCGTTTTTAAATATTTCTAGATTCAATAAAATATGCCTTTTATCAGCCTTAGGTGTTCGATTTTTGATCACCCTCTGCTTTCTTTATCTCTCTAATGCGATAAGTCAATATTTCAATAAGCACACTTTAGTAACATTAAACAATAAAGAGAGTAAATTGCCTTGCTGTTCGGCTGGCGTAGTATGTCGGCGCTATCGCTACGGCCATTGCTGCAACTAATTGTTATAATCTCTTGCAATGTACGCTTGCCAAAGTGTATTTATTGCTTAAATCAGCTTTTAAATATCTTTAGATTTATAAAAAATGCCTTTTATAGGTCCTATAACTTACAACAATTCCACAATGAGGGAGAGAATGATTATTGCCACCTGTAATTTTAGATCCACTATCGTTAAAGAAATTGATAGCGTTCAAAGGGTCAAATTCTTATGTCTGATTATCGCGGTGGTTGTCAGCTCTGTGTTCATGACGGGCTGCTCATCGGCAAAAGGCACGGATTTAGCGCCGCGGGATGAAATTTTAAACACACTGCGTGCTGAAGGTTTCGTTTTTAATAAATTCGTGATCTCTACTGTTTACGGAGAAAACCAGAATCAGGTGATCGTGAGCGGGCAACTTGCGCGAAAGACGCCAGATAACACGCACGTCACTAACGGAGTCAAACTCAGTCAGCACAGGAAAATCGTCGTTGAAAACGCGAATGGAACGTGGGAGATAATATCGGCACCGCAGATACACCGTGAGCAATTTACTTCGCGCCAGCGTTGGTAAATTTAATAACAATTTCTTGTCTGATCTCTTTTCGCGACAGCACAAGCAATGACTCTACAAAAAGTGGTTAATTATTATGCAAATGCAGGCTGACATTTCTTCATTAAATCCGGCATACGGATATTCGCTTGAGCAACCCAATAAAGGTAAATGGGTTTTCTACATTGCACTTTTGGGAACGCTGGGTATTCCTCTTTACATGCTGGGAGCTCAAATTCTCTATGGTTCGGAGCAAATGCAAATCTGGTGGGAATCGGCAAAAACCGCCCCGATGACTCAGCCGCAGGTATTGGCAGGCTTTTGGATGACCATGTTGGGCATCTTTGTTGTCATTTGGCACTCGTGTGTGGTCAAGGGGTGGGCGCGAACACTGGTATGTATATTAGGGGGCTTTTTTATCGCTTGGTTTTACGAGTTTTTAGGGACTAATTTTGAAGGCGGTGGTGTCTTCGGGCCGTATCATTACAGTGATACTTTGCTGTATCAGCACATTTACGGTGTTCCCGCTATGATTGCCTTTGGTTGGGAAATAATGGCCTATCCAGCGTTTTATCTGGTTCTCTACCTAATGCCCAGCGAGCTATTGGGCGAGGATGTACCGCTATCAAGAAGACTTTTAAACAATACAATAATTTCATTCATCGGCGGCTTGTTTTGTGTCGTTCTGGATTTTATTGTTGACCCCATTTCAGTGGAAACGGGTTACTTTACCTGGCATGTGAATGGCGGCATCTATACCTGGCTCGAAGGTGCCGGCGAACCTATCACTAACTTCCTCGGATGGTGGATCTGTGGATTCACAATGATGTTCTTCTGGTGTTTTATTCTTCAGACAACGCCGTCAAAGCGGCATGTTCGTTCGAAGTACCTGGATATTTACATCCCCTTGGCTTTGTATTGCACATGGTTTACCAATTACATGTCTCAAGAAGTGCTCATGCAGCAGCGAGATGATGTCATCATGTTTGGATTATTCGGCCCAGGGGGGATCATTCTCATTCTCTTGGTGAAACTCTACCTGGAAAAACAAGGACATCAGCCGCATCCAGTAGGACATGCGATTTCGAAAGAGGCGTTGGGCAAGCAGATGACTTAGGTTTGACTTTTGTAAGCCGAAAATTGGCGATTTTACCCCAACCCTTTTTCAACGGTTGTGTCGCCAATATTTTCTACGAGCGCTAACAATTCATTTAGCAATAACACCTAGTGCAGCGTCTCATTGATTCTTCCCTCGTAATTGGCAATTCAAAGCGCTATAAATAGAGCTTATAATGAAGCCTTGCAGGGTTTTTGTTTCCAAGCATCTAGATGATATATAAACATATATTTGATTGCATCCTGCATACAAGACATCAATAACGCAACCAGTAAAATGGTAAAAACCATCTCCATGTTATCACCA
>PIVM01000215.1 GCA_003353945.1 Gammaproteobacteria bacterium | reverse complement strand
CCAGCCTGATGGAGGCGAAGGGTAGCTGAAGGCAAGGGTGGTGTCGCAAGGCATGCCTGAAGGAGGCCGGAGGCAAACGCGTGGGTCGACGTACAGGTATACCCCGTACCGGAAAAGGTAGAGGGTAGGCAGATTTGAGGCAGGGGAAGCTTGGGACGAGTCCGCAACACAGGATAAAGTCCTCTATCCATCTTGGTGAACCCTGTATATCTGACGATCGTGCGCGGAAAGTAGCCGAGGTTCACCCCGGGAGGTCCGTTACATCTCGGTATGATAGCTGTTTGAAATCACCGGAATAGGGAAAACCGGTAATCAATTATCCCCGGCGTTGGTGGAAGATCGTGCTCTAACCATCATCGAGCCAAACTCTAAGAAAGAGAGGAAACCACAAACTTAAGGACACGACAGCTGCTTGAATGTCGAGTGAGCAAACCGCAAGGGGCGCTTATCGTGTAACGGAAGTCAGCAGAGGGCGTATTAAGTTGGGGAAACGAGCTGCGTGAAATTAAAAGCGCAGAGGCCTCACCCTAGCCAAGGCCCGAACGGTGCCACCTGCCGAATGGCAGGGGTAAATGAGAGAAGTGAGTAGGAGGTTCGTCTAATGGGTCTATCGCAGATGCGGAAGCAGCTTAGGCTGTACCCGGATGTCTCGTGCGCGAAAGTGCATAGGGACATCCGATCAGAAGAATTCATTGCGTCGTATTTATCTGAAAGCTCGACAGGACAGGTCCGGCTCATGGAGTCAATCCTTGAGCGGAACAACATGAAGCGTGCTATCAAGCGTGTTATCAAGAACAAAGGTGCCCCTGGTGTGGACGGAATGAGTGTTCACAAAATAAAGAGGTACTTGAAACGTCATAGGAGCAAGATCGAGCAGGCATTGCTTGCTGGAACGTATTCGCCAAGGCCGGTAAAACGGAAGGAGATACAAAAGCCGGGAGGAGGGATTCGTTTACTCGGAATTCCCACAGTACTCGACCGGGTGATCCAACAGGCAGTATCCCAGGTGCTTAACCAGATCTGGGATCACACATTTTCCGAGTATAGTTTCGGATTCCGTCCGAATCGCTCACAACAGGACGCAATGCGTTTATATCGTGAGTATGTTCGTGGGGGCAAGCGGTTTGTCGTAGATATTGATCTATCCAAGTTCTTTGACCGAGTGAACCATGACCGGCTTATGTCGCGTCTGGCAACACGGGTTAAAGATAAGCGAGTATTGAAACTGATACGCAGCTTTCTTACTGCGGGTGTGATGGTTGGTGGTCTTGCAGAAGCCTCGGATGAGGGTACTCCCCAAGGGGGGCCACTTTCGCCGCTGCTTTCGAATATAGTCCTTGACGAACTTGATAAAGAGCTTGAGAAACGCGGCTTATGCTTCGTCCGTTATGCAGACGATTGTGTCATCTTTGTCGGAAGCAAACGGGCAGGGAACCGAGTGATGGAAAATACCAGTCGCTTTCTCGAAAAGAAACTGCGACTGCAAGTCAACCAGGAGAAAAGTGCGGTAGATCGCCCTTGGAATCGGAAGTATCTTGGATTTTGTGTGACAAATTCATGCAAGAATCCGAAAATCCGTATCCATTGGAAATCAATCAAGCGGTTTAAGGGACGTATCCGTGAGATAACGGGTCGTCGCCGTGGCCGCAGTATTTCTCAGGTGGTGAGCGAATTAAAAGCGTTTATGTCCGGTTGGTGGAATTACTTCGGGATAACCGAGTCATTCAATCGGGTTCAGCCTTTGCAACACTGGATCAGACGTCGTCTTCGGGCGGTGATCTGGAAGCACTGGAAGAATCGCCGTACTCGTGTTGGTGAACTCCTCAAAAGAGGGGTACACAGTGATCAAGCTCTGACAACAGGCTGTGCCCGAAAAGGCCCCTGGCGGATGAGTAAAGTCAAATGGGTACAAATCGCTTTGCCGGACTCCTATTTCAGATCATTTGGGCTCATATTCCCCTGGACCTGATTCTGCCTGATCAGCCGAATCGCGCAGTACGGACCCGTATGCTGCGTGGTGTGGGAGGGGCGCTCCGTGAGGAGCGTCGCTATCCCGATATGTGACCTTATTCGTAATGAGTCCACAACCTGATAACTTTAATGATTTTCTCTTTTTTATAAACTTGATAAACAACCCTATGTTGGATATTTATTCTACGGGAATATGCTCCAGACAAATCACCGACCAACTTTTCATATGGCGGTGGTTTTTGGAAAGGGTTCTCTTTGATTATTTCAAGAATTGACTTTGCCTTTCCTTTTAGTCCTGAACTGGTGAGTTTTTTTGCATCTTTTTGAGCTTGCTTTGTAAACACCAATTCCCAACTCACCAATCAAGCTCCTTGGAACATTTTGAAAAGTCCTGAGCTAACCCCTCTTTGATAGATTCACGCATTCCTGGGACAGAAAGAAGATATAGAGTTTCAGATATTGCATTCCAGTCTTCTTCTGAAACAAGAACGGCATTGGCTCTTTTGCCTGTGATTACTATTGGTTGATGTGAAGAAGCGGTTTGATCTATGAGACTATAAAGTTTTGAGCGTGCTTCTGTTGCATTTAATATTGTCATGTTACACCTCCTGACCATAGCGTACGTATTAGCGAGCGCAATGTCAAGTGATACTTTTACACATAACGTCGCGATAACCTGCCACAAAAGAGCGGACGATTAAAGCTGAAGATTGATAGTACTTGATGCGTACCGCATAATTTAACTATACCGCCGATGTTTTGTGGTCAGCGTTCATTGGCTTGTTGGACGAAGCCGCTTCGCGGCAAGCAAAGAACAACCTAAATCGATAAAAACATTGCAACCTCCAGACTTTTTGCAATAAAAAGACATTGTATAAGTTGTGATAACAATAAACATACAATTAAGGAGGTTACAATGGACACAAGTTTACCAAAGGATCCACACTTCAACAACCAATATAACAAACACTGTAAGCATCTGAGGCTGAAAGGATTGCAGCCAAAAACCATCGAGGCATATACAAGAGCAATCAGACGCATCGGCAACTATTTTGATGGTCAATTAGATACTCTTACACCCGATCAATTGCTGGATTATTTTCATGATCTATTAAAATCCCACTCGTGGAGCACGGTGAAATTAGATCTATATGGATTGAAATTCTTCTATACCAGTGTACTTGCAAGATCATGGGAAGATATCCCTTTGATCAAACCTCCGAAAACGACCAGAATCCCTGATATCGTGACAATTGATCAGGCAAATCAAATATTCCATGCGACTACTAAATTGAGCTATAAAGTCTTTTTCTTTACTATCTACAGCATGGGGCTACGGCTTGGAGAAGGCATCAATCTCACAGTCGGGGATATTGATGTCGATCATATGCGGGTGCATATTCGTGACGCCAAAGGCAACAAGGATAGGTTCGTGCCCCTTCCTGGAAACACACTACATATCTTGAGAAACTTCTGGAGGGTACACGCGCACCCGTTGTTCATTTTTCCAAATCGGAAGAGAGGAGTGAAAAATGCTCATCTGGTGGATTCACCTCTGGAGAGAGGCGGGATTCAATCAGCAATTAAAGCAGTCGTTGAACAACTCGGCATAAAAAAAAATTTCATGTCATTCTCTTCGTCACAGCTATGCGACACATTTGTTGGAAGCAGGGGTTGATTTAATTGAGTTACAAAAGATCCTGGGCCATGGCAGTTTATTAACAACGTCCAAATACACCCATCTTACCGTTGAAACGCACAACAATTCCTACCGCACAATCAATAAGATCATAAACAGTTTTGATATAAACTGGGGAGGGGTAAAATGATTTTACTTTCCCAGATTATAGAAGAATTTGAAGACAGGTTTTTTGATAGATATAAAGCCTCTATCTTGCCCAGTCATAAAAAAGCGCTGCGGGCTATGAAGCGATGTAGAAAAGAAGATGGTCCACACATGCTGGCTCAGTGCTCTAATGATAGTTGCCAAAAGCATACGTATATCCCACATTCCTGTGGTCATAGAAATTGCCCTCATTGCCAGAATCATGAAGGCCAACAATGGATTGAAAATCAATTAAACAAACAGCTTCCGGCTGAGTATTATCTGCTCACCTTTACATTACCGAAACAGCTGCGGAAACTTGCCTGGAAACATCAAAAGAAGATATATTCCCTGATGTTCCTATGTGTACAGGAACTTCTTAAAACATTTAGCCAAAATGACAAAAAATTACAGGGAATGGCGGGATTTACAATGGTGATGCATACCAATTCAAGAAGGCTTGATTTTCATCCTCATATTCATGTTGTAATGGTTGGCGGCAGTATCAATAAAAAAACGAGATTATGGCGGGTAAAAACCGGTAAATATATATTTTGCCACAAAGCTTTGGCTAAAGTTTTCAGGGCTAAATTGCTCAAGGCAATCGTTGATCACAATTTACAGGTTCCAAAAAAATGTCCAAAAAAATGGATGGTTGGTTGCAAAAACGTTGGTAATGGCGATAAAGCGCTCATTTATCTGGGTAAATATTTATATAAGGGCGTAATTCAAGAAAAGGATATCTTGAAATGTGATCAGGGCATGGTCACTTTCGGATACATCCATTCTACGACCAAGAAATACGAGACCAGAACCGTTTCAGGAGAATATTTCCTCTGGTTGTTAATGCAGCATGTAATGCCAAAAGGTTTTCGCAGGGTAAGGTGTTATGGGTTCCTGCATCCATGCAGCAAGAAACTCATCAAATTATTACAACTTATTCTACAATTTAATCCAGTCAGGATGATCAGGAGATTAAAACAAAGAGCAAAGATAACATGTACGTCTTGTGGTGCAAAAATGAAGATCATTCGCACGATGATACCGAGCAGATTGATACAACGAGAATCGTATCCTACATAATTAAGGGAATTGAATTCGTTATGTGACTTTCATTTACACAGAGAGGTATAAAAAAAGACCGGTTTGACCGGCATTGGGGAGGTACGTAAAAAAACAGCTGAATTTTCTTGAAAAAGTCTTTTATGGGTTGAAAGTCAGCTCTTAAAATCACCCCGACTTGAAGTACCCACCGGTTTTCTATTTCTTCGCCTAATTCGGGCATGTTTTCAAAAAAGATATTTTCTATAGGCTATAACGGGCTTGTCCAACAAACGGTTCAGATTGTGGTTCGCTTCGCTCTCACAATCTAACCTTATTCGTT
>PIVM01000610.1 GCA_003353945.1 Gammaproteobacteria bacterium | reverse complement strand
CTGAAAGCACCACAGAAGGGACCATGTAAGGGGGCAGCACCTTGGAAGCACTGGTCTTAACAGTAGATGCGTCCACACTCCCAGGTGTCACAAAGCCCACCAGGCTTTCTTCATGTACCAACACCACAGCTCGGGTAACAGATGAGTTCACAGATCGTAGAGCCATCTCAACCTCACTCAGCTCTACTCGTTGGCCTCTAATTTTGACTTGCCCATCATTCCGCCCAATGAAGAAAATCGATCCATCAGGAAGCAGCTTGACCATGTCTCCCGTCTTGTAGACGCGACTGCCTTCATTGGAGCTGAAAGGATTCTTGATGAAGGCTTTGCATGTAAGGTCAGGACGGTTGAGGTTGCCTCTTGCTACACCATCACCACCAATGTAGAGTTCACCCATTACACCCACTGGTAATGGCTGCAGGTGTGCATCTAGCACATAGTAGGTAACATTAGGTAATGGGAGCCCAATGATGTTGGAGGATGCATTCTCTGTGCTGCTATCAAACTCCATTGCAGTGCACCAGATAGATGTCTCTGTGAGGCCATACCCAATAAAAAAGTGCTTGACTTTGTCACGCCACATTTCAAGTTGGTGCTGCAGCACACATTCTCCGCCAAGGGTAATGCACTCTACCGAGGGCAGTTCACAATTGACAACGAGCTCAAAGAGTGATGGTGTCATGTGGAGGTGGGTGATCTGCAAACCATATGAAGCGTCAAATAAACAATTGTACACCCTGCAGTGCGTGTAAAATATTTATTGAATTACAAGCCAGTCAGCTCACCTTCACTGTGTTGATGAGTAGCTCCAGTTCATCCAGCAATTGGTTCTTGGATGCTAGCACCATAGCAGCACCCATAGAGAGTGTAGAAAACTGAATGCCACAGCTCATATCAAATGTCATGGGGCTCGAGTTCAAGAACCAGTTCCCTGGACCTAGACCCTTGGACACATGTAATGCCCCATGTTGAATGAAACAAGAGATATTTGTATGTTCCAGCACCACGCCTTTGGGCTTTCCTGTTGTGCCTGAGGTGTAAATGATGTAGCAAGAGGTGTTGGGAGCAGGGGGATGCCAGTTCACGGCACTTGGCTCTGGAAGAAGTACATCATCGAGGATGTTCGTTATGCTCAACACAGGGCATTTCACAACGTTTCTGTATTCTGCAAAACCATCCTCATCTTTGACCAGCAGGACTTTCAAATCGGCATCCTCTGCAATTAGCTTAATTCGTGCATCTGGATAGCTCGGATCAAGCGGCACAAATGCACCACCAGCAA
>PIVM01000079.1 GCA_003353945.1 Gammaproteobacteria bacterium | reverse complement strand
AAATACACCGAAGCTCTCGATAAAAGACAGAAGATTGCTGAAGAAAAAGGCTGCTTTGTTAACCCTTTATTTTTTCATGCTCGAATTGCGCGCATATGCTCATTCACCATCCGTTCCCTACAAAATGCAATAATGACAGGAAAGTCGCTTATGGCCATTATGGAGAGCTTAGCGAGACATTTAAAACAAAGGGTTACGAGAATTGCGGAACACTGATGTTGTTTTTAGGAATTTTACCCGTTGCGGGTAGCGAATCGAGTTGATTGTAAGCCGACAACAAAGTATCAGCCGAAGATGTTGCCTTTAGTACAATACTTTTCTGAAAAGTGGGTAAAAAACGGCGTATTCGATTGTAATGTGTCAACCATTCTTCTTGATAAGTATCCTCCGGTGGTCGGGCTATTGACTCAATGGTGGTAATTGCCTCTTCTATTTTTGATTTAGGCGTGATGTTATAGATTGTATTGCCTACATCCAGTCTCACCCTGTCATTGTTCGTCATAACGACGCAAACAGCACTCAATAGTAGCGCGGCTTCATCAAGATCGCGCAGTGTTCGCAGTCTATATTTCTCGCCAACCTTCTTTGCGTTTCTTTTGATGTCTGCAATAAACTCCTCAAATATATCGAGCGTATCGTCAATCAACGTGTTTTTCGCCTCAACAGCAAAGGCAAATAATGTGGCAATGCGTTTTTGTTTAGGCATCCGCCTGAGCGAAAATACATGAGCCTTTTCCGCGTGACGCGATAGCTGTTTAAGTCTGTTTCGTGGAATAGCACTTAATCTAACTTGATGAATATTTATCTCACCGATAATTGCCAGCTTTCTTAATATTGTCAGAATGGTCGTGCTTGTTATACCTTGTTCCGGTCGCTTTATGTAATCAATTAGAGAGGTACGAGTCACACTACTCGGCTCAAGTAATTTTAACAGATTTGCTTCCTCTTCCGGAGGTAATAATGCGTTTAGCTTTCGATGTAGCCGACTATTTGCCTTTTCCCTCGCTTGATTAACGATGCGTTCTAGCGTTGTAAGGCCAGGGAGTAACGTCTTGGTTACCAATAATTGCCGTGTCGCAAGGTCGAATAGAACACTCGGCCGCTCATCGCCAATCCAGACCCTTGTATAGAGCCATCTTAAAAAACGAAAACGCGCACTGTCATCACCGTATTCTGAGTAACCATATAATCGCTTGATTTCCTTCAAGTGTGCTTGTCGGCGATCCTCGGAGTACTGCGTCAGGCAGCCTCTATTTCGGATGTGCAGCTGCTCGGCGACGAAGTTAACGGTGCTCTTGGGCACAGTTGACAGATTTGTGATGTTAGTGCCAAGAAAACGGATAGTACACAGTTGCAACGCAAAACCAAGGCGATTATGGGAACCCCTTAATTTCAAAATAATGTCGGTGTCGCGGTCATCTAGATAGAAATAGCGATCAAGCTGTTCAGGGGATGGAGCATAGGCATATTTCCCGTATATTTTTCGTTGTTCTTTATTTAAAAATTGCGTGGGCATCTTGCACCTCCGTAACCGAGTATCTATTATTGGTTTACTGAGGGGCTAATATAGGGTTTGTAATATTGCAGTAGAAGGGTTACGGTAAGAACTGATAAAAATGCAGTCTTTTAACGCTAGAAATGGTAATGCAGAAAATGTACAAAACGTCGCAAGGACCTGTATTTATTTTTAAGCCTAAAAAAACGCTTACCCGGAGATTCCGTACGATAGATGGCTCAAGCCGCTATTAGAGAATCATTTTAGCGTACTTGACGTGTGCTGTGGCAGCGGACATTGACATTAATATAAAGACTGTTATGAGAAAACTACCCCTGTATTACGGCAACAAACCGTCGTAGCACATCTATTTTTTGCGAATGCCAGCGCAGCACTGAACTGCATTGCTGAGGATCAGTGCTGCGTTCTGGAGATAGTTATCTTGCAACATTTTTGTCGTGCACTGGTACTGGTGCCTCCTTCAATGCATTGGGGTGATACGCAACCCTGACTTCGGCATCCATCGGCAATACCATAGGAAGTGTCACACGAAATTTAGAGGCACGTCGAGAGTCACGATTGACTATCGCCGGCGTGTAATAGGAAGCTGTTTCTGCCAACACATTACCTTTGCTGTCAACAACAACCAAATCAATATGCCCGGACGGGACATGCAGCGTTTTAGATCGCCTTCTCACCTCCCCCTTAATCAACACTTTGCCATCCTGTTGTGCAAGTCTCACATTTTTAATGATGGCCCGATAAGACTCCGGGTATAACACGGCCACCCTCTGCGTGGTATTTTCTTCGGCATAGGTGGTCACAGAATACGATAGTGCAAAAAAAAGTGGCAAGGTACCCATTGCCCTCATAATAAATGATCTCATGATATATTCTCCAAGTTTTGATAACTGTGCTGTTCGAAACAGCCTTTCGCAGTAATTGTTTATACTGGTAGCAAAAAACGGGAATAAACGGGAGGTTTATGAAGTGGATGAAGAGAGACTGAACGGTAACGATTAAGATACGGAGTTATCGACCAGTCGTGATGAATGACGTTCAGGGTAATTGGCGCAAAAGGCACGAACATACAGATTGCGGCATAACAATGACACTCAATGCCATCAGTTGTCGCGTGTTCATGTTCATGTTCATGTGAATCAGCCTCCAGATAGCTGGCAACAAGGTGCAAGTCAGAGTCAGTGTATTGCTCTGATATCGTAGATTCAGGAAATTCACTCGGCACATCATGATACACAGCGAAAGCCCATAGACTCTGTACAAGTAACGAAACCAGTACCACTACCACTATTTGACCTTTTCTCTGTCTGTTCATCAAGAATGTCCCTAACGCCCGTTTGACCGTGCACCGAAGTAGTAAGTTCAGTGCAATCTACTTATTATGTTCGTTAACTCCGCGCGCATGCTCTTGTCCTAGGTTTCCGCTCACAGCTTTTGATCCCTTTGCAACCTTCTAATCGTTGTGACTGTAGCCCAGTCAGAGAGATAAACAAACTCGAGATTCGTAAGCGTATAGTGTATATCAGTGACGGAGATTAAACATAGTAGTTTTGTTCAACGTTATTCTTCGATCATCAAATTGGTCAGTGTAGAAATGTGTATGAAGATATCACACGACAGCATTCTACAATGAGCATCAGGTATGAATCAGCGTTACTATATGCGAATACCAGAACAGTCTGGCAAAGGGGTGCTTGCCATAGAAATCACAACAGGAGACACGAATGAATCACTATGAAAACCAATTAGTAAAATCAAATCACACCCGCTGGGTGCGCCTCGCGATCATTAGTGTCCTCTTGTGTATGGTAATCGGTGCGCATTGGCTCACGCCAGTCTCTACCCATAGCTGGCATGGTATTCATCTGATCTTGCGACTGCTTTTTTTCATACCTGTTGTATTGGCAGCGATTTGGTTTGATTTGCGCGGAGCGCTCATTGTAGCTTTAACAACCACTGTACTTTATTTGCCTCACGTAATCATTCAATGGGAGGGGCAATTTGGCGAGAACATGAATCAGCTCGCTGAGTTGGTTGTGATTTGGCTAAGCGCCCTGCTCACTGGCCTCTTGGCGGGAAAAGAGAAAAGTGCTCTGCTGCAAGTTGCCGCGACACACGAAGGTGCTGTCATCGCACTGGTGAGCGCACTCGATGCACGTGAACACGATACCGAACTGCATTCTCTGCGTGTGCGCGAATACGCCCTGCGATTGGGTCGTCAACTGGATATCGGGGATCATGAGCTGGGTGTCCTGGGTCAAGCTTCGTTACTTCACGACGTGGGAAAAATCGGTGTACCTGATAACGTGTTGCTTAAGCCGGACTCATTGACTGAAGATGAATGGAGATTAATGCGGGCCCACGTGGTCATAGGGAAACAAATTCTACAACCTGTGAGTTTTCTCCGCGAGGCTTCCGAAATCGTCTACTGTCACCATGAGAAATTCGATGGTAGTGGTTATCCGCGCGGACTCAAAGGTGAAGAAATTCCGTTGAGCGCTCGTGTATTCTCAATTGTAGACGCCTATGATACGATCGTTTCAAAGCGTCCCTATAAGAGTGAAGTGGCACCAGCAAAGGCGAGGCAGAAAATTGCTGCTGATGCAGGCGGAGCTTTTGATCCACATATTGTGGAGGCGTTTTTGGCAATTCCACAGGAGGAGTGGGAACAAGCAGGAAAAGTGGTATGACTATCTGCAATTAAACAGTGAAATAGGATCAGAGGCGAACTTCCCAATTATTACCTTTCAGACCAGTAATTACCGGTTTTGAATTTATTGGTATGCAGCGATATCATTGTGCAACCAATTGCATGATAGGAGTTACTCCTAAGTTTTAGGCCAGCCCCACTCTCGCCCGGAGATGCATGCTGGCACAACTCTTTGCTAATTCACTGTTCCAAGCATAAATTGTCCTCGTAATTCACAACAGCTAATTGATCAGGATAACTGGCATATTCTGTACCATGGGTTTACGCTTATTTTGTTGGTGATCCGAAAATGATAATCGGCCTGACTGAAAGCTGATGGACAAGGATTGGTAGCGGGGCTATGCAAACACTACGGCATTTACCCCATAAGTTCTGGATAGTTATTGCCATGCTTGAAGCGTTGTGGTTTGTAGCCAGCATGACGCTTTGTGCAGTGTTAGGTACATCGAGCCGGTCGAAGTAATGATCTCTATTCCATTCAGTCTGATTGGCGGCATTTGGTTAATTTATACCTTTGGTTACAATGTATCTGAGTCAGTCAGTTGGCTTTATCGCCCTAGCTGGCATGGAGGCACATACGGAATGTTAGTGTTGTGTTTTATTGATGTAGAAATTAGTAAAATATGTGCTGCAGGCTCCCCGATATTATCAGCCGATGTAATCAAGGGTACCGTGCTCTCCTCCACATCCTTGCGGGTTCGCCCGATTATTATCGGCCCATCATATATGTCTGGTACTGCAGTTTAGGGAAAAGCGAGCCGACTAGCGGCCACACACCGGAATCGATGTTGATCACTAGTGCGCTAACCATATTGCTGTGCTGTTAATTTTCATCTTGTCTAAACGGCAACCTATTTCAATGGAAATTCATACTTTTTTTCTGCAGCTACTAACCATTCTTTTGGTGGCCAGACTTCTTGCTGAAATAGCCGTGAGGTTCCAGTTTCCGGCGGTTATTGGAGAGTTGTTTACAGGTGTGCTGCTTGGACCAAGCCTGTTGGGTTGGATAAGCCTAAATGAGGCCATCCAGCTGGCTGCAGAATTCGGGATCATTTTACTGTTGTTTGAAGTGGGCCTAAATACCGAAATCGAGCGTTTGACCATGGCAGGCGGCAAGTCCTTGGTCGTGGCTTGCGCCGGTTTCTTTCTACCGCTTATTTTTGGTTTTGGCGTAAGCTACTATCTTTTTGATCTCTCCGTGCTGGTTTCCTTTTTTGTGGGTGGGACTCTAACAGCCACCAGTATAGGCATCACCATCCGGGTTCTCATGGACCTAAAACGCGATCAATCCACTGAAGGCAATGTAGTGCTTGGCGCTGCCGTTATTGACGACATCTGGGGTGTTATGATGCTTGCCTTGCTTTACGATTTCGCCTTGGGCGGAGAAGTGAGCCTCATGAGCGCAGGCAAGATTATTCTGTTTGTCTGCGTATTCTTTGTGATAGCACCTATATCGGCAAAAATTCTGTCGCTGGTCATCAAGCGCTTGGAAAATGAGGCTAGAATTCCGGGGCTCATTCCCACCACGATTTTTTCCTTGGTGTTGTTCTATGCTTGGCTGGCCGATAACATGGGGCTCCCTCATCTGCTGGGAGGTTTTGCTGCTGGACTGGCATTATCTCGTGGTTTCTTTCTTCCCTATCGCTCCCTATACACATGCGATCTCTATTTTTCAGGCCATGTTGAGAAAGAGATGAAGCCAATTATCCAACTTTTTACACCGGTTTTCTTCGTATTGGTGGGCTTGTCCGTTAATCTTAGGGAAATAGACTGGACGTCTCCGACTATCTGGCTGTTGTCTCTCAGTTTATTCGTGGTAGCGGTATTGGGAAAGGTTTTGAGCGGGTTTTGCATCAAGGAAGCACAGCTTACGCGCTGGGCCATTGGAATAGCCATGGTTGCGCGTGGTGAGGTGGGACTGATATTCGCCGAACTGGGACGAAAGTCAAATATTTTCAATAATGAAGTTTATGCTAGTATGGTTTTTGTTATAGCACTTTCCACCCTGTTTCCAGCTCTTGTTTTAAGATGGTACTATAGGCGCTACTATAAAAAAAACAATAACCAGTAATGTGCAGGGAAATGGACATAAAAAAGTAAACACGCGATTGATGTCAGTAACTGGTGGTTGCGAAGCACATCACCAATTTGACCATCTTGTGAAACATAAGCCTATTAGGACTGTCTCATAGAAAATGAGTAACATTAGCCAAAAGATTAGGAGTTAGGACCTAAGAGTGGCGGGTTTGAATTTCAATGAATTCAAGGTAGCCGTTTTGTTCAGGCAGCGTTTAGGAAAATTGATTTCGATGCTAGTGATGGCGTTGATATTACTCCAAGCTCCGATGTTGATGGCAGGAACATGGGCTATCCCGTTAGCATAATGTGCTAATTGAGAATAAAGACGACTCATGCATCAAGAAAAGAGGCCTTAACGGCCTCTTAAAAGTTCATGTTTATTTCCAATATAAACGCCTATCTAATTATTACTATCCTGTAAAAAGATCAGCATGTCACGGGTATCCTGCCCGGTAAAACCAGCGCGCAAACGCATATGAAATGTGATTGCCCGCCACTGATTGTCGCTAAATTCGGTAGCGACGCGCAGATTATGGCATCGGGTGCAGTTAGTGGCCCATTTTTTTGCACCACTAACAAACTGCTGTTGACGCTCCTGCGACTCATCTGCAAACGTCGGAACAGCAAACATGCTCATTAATAATGTCATTAATACTATTTTCATCTCCGTACTCCTTAAAAACCGTATGCCAGTTGAATTATGGTTTGATCACGATCAGCTAGACTGGTCTTGTCATCATTCTTGTTGGATTCATAGGCAATTTTCACCTGTGCGTTTTCCTGAATCAGATAGTTTACGCCAAAAGCCCACTGCTCCTGATCATCGTCCATATGGGGAGAATCAAAATCACCATAGCGCAATACCAACTCCCAAGGTTGACCGCCGAAACGGTAGCTACCCTGTAGATAGAAAGTCTCCCACTCCGTGTCTAAGGTTTTTAATTCACCAACCTCAAAACTGTCCAGTTCCTGTTTAATGTATTCACCGCGAAATACAAAGTTTCGAAAAGGCACAACAACATCTATGCCATAGACCGTAATATCGGCACTCTCCATTTGCTCTTGGTGTTCACCGCCAGACTCCATCTCGAATTCAGCATCTGCCTCACCAACCATGAAAGATGCACCGATTTCAATTTTTGGTAAGGGAAGCCAGCCGATACGGCCACCTAAGGTTTTGCTGTTATTCAAGTCATTGCCGAAAGCTTCGTTCTCAACATCATGAACTTCAAGCTCTTCAGTCTCGCCATCTTCATTTTCGACCTCTATATCCATTTCAGGCCCATTTCCTACGTAAACAGCATAATTAATACTTGAAGTCAGCCCTCCACGAAGTTGCACTCCTGTTTCACTAACCGGTGCCGCACCGCCGTGCCCAAAACCAGGAGGTGCCGAAGGCAGTTTATTGATCCAGGATGGATGCAGATTCTGACGAAACTGCCCTATTGGAGAAAGGAATTTACCCGCCACTATCATAGCGTAATCATTAACAATCACGTCGATTGTCAGGTATTCCAGCACAACTGAAGCACCTTCTGAGGTGCCGTCCTCATGGACCGTCACTCACTGCATCTGCTATTTCAAGTTCAGATTTCAGCATTACGCGATCATTGATCTGGTAGTGAAATATGGGAGCAAAAAGTACACTGCCAAAGCTGCCATTTGCTTTTTCTGTGTCAATGTAACTGACATTGCCATAGCCAGCCAAATGAACAACAGAACTAGGGTTGGCTGACCTTTTTAATGCGGCCACTTCGTTTTGCAAGGCCGCAAACTCTGTTTCGTCAACGGCCGCATGGGCTGACGATAACGAGGCCAAGCCAATCATTAGCGCCAATGGACGTAGTTTGTATCGAGTCGATTTCATCGTTTTTTCCTTCAAATATGGTGATATTCAGTGTTTCACGGTATTTATGTAGAAAACACTTAGCGTTTATTTGCGCATTTTCTACATCACATCATTTGTTTAAACACGAATAGCTCGACGAACAGCCAGTCCCGAAATGTAATGAGCAAGTCGTTCGTTGCTCACATAATATTTCGTGTGTAGGGCTAGGCGATATTGTCGTCTAACTATGACGCTAGTGGTTCAAGAAATGGGGGGGCGGAAGATTCTATCAGGCGGTGGCGCGATTATAGAAAAAGAATCAAATATTTGTAGAGCAGCATCGGGCGCTTGTCTGAGAGATGGGGAGAGTATTGCTATCACTCCAGAGGAAAAGACACAGACCGGACCGCAGCTGTAATCATTACAGCTGATCGAATTTTCCTTGTCGCTATTATGAAACGGAAAATCATGCAGCACAAACATACTGACATCAGGTTGATGACTTTCAAGAGCACCATGTCGCTCTGCATGTGATTCTGTTGTTTGTGAAACTTCTGAAAGATAAGCACTTAGCGAACGTTGCTCAGCCACAACTGGCAAATAAAACGTTCCCAGTTGTAAGGTGATAAGCACAATGCTAATAAGCTTTTTTTTCATCTTAATCTTATTAAAAGGCAATTCTGCAACACAGTGGAAAACATCATAGCAAGAGAGAATAGTAACTACGATAACATATTTCAATATTATTGTGACCTAATCAAATTAAGCCGTACGCAGTGATGCATTATATATTTTTTGTATCCCAACAGTTAATTCGGTCAATCATTTTGCACTTAAACCGTTTCACGGCACGATTTGGTCTCTACTAGCGTTGCTCTGTATCAGGAAATGTTTTTTGACTCAGTTGCTTTACACATTTAACTGGCGTGTCGCTTTGTTATCGATTTATTCATCCTATTCAGAAAGTACCTATGTCTACACTCACAGGTTTTTATCCAGTTATTTTATCACCGCATGTTTATTTATATCTAATTTGAAGATGAGGCGACGGAACCTTATCTGATGAATGATGTCAGCTTGTAATGTGGGTTATTTATGTATACTATTTAAGTAGGTTTAGTGGAAGAATCGGCAAAATGAAAAGAGTTTTAATATCAATTCTGATTTCGTTACAGCTTTTGGCTATAAACATGCCAATGGCTGTGTCTGCTGATGCCGCTAATCCCCCTCTTAGTCAAGCCGCTGATACTGAACTGCCCATGACTGAGCACTGTGGCCATGGAGGTAATCCTCATCATGATATGGAAATCAACGCGAGCGATACTCCCGTAGCATCTTGCACTGATATGAAAACGTGTGACTGCTGTGATGGTCAATGCGGTTTGGCTTGTAGCTGCCCATTTTTTGGTGGCACATTGAGTTCAGCAATACGTGATGGCCAGCATAATCAAAAATCATCCGTCTCATTTGTTTATTCCTCATCCTTTATTGCTTCGCGTGCCGATTCATTTTTCCGTCCCCCAATCGCATAAACCCTTTGTGGTTTAGTGCGTCTGTAAAAAGCAAAAATACTATCACAAAGCTTTTTTAGTCCTTCTGGCTATTGGCGTCATTACTCCGCGACATCAATCTAAATTTGATCCCTTGTGTGTTGACCTGTGAGTAACGCATAGGTTTAAAGTTAAACATAATGATGATTGAGGTTTGCAAAGTGCGAGTCAACGAAATAGCAAATAGGTTTCATGTATCTTCTGACACGGTACGTTATTACGTCAGAATTTGCATTTTGAAACCGAAGAGAGATCCGATCAACGGCTACAAACGTTTTGACAGGGCTGATGCGAACCGGCTGCAATTTGTGCTGAATGCAAAACGGCTGGGTTTTTCGCTAAGTGATATTCAACACATCCTAACGGTGGCAGAACATGGCGATTCGCCCTGCTCCACCGTGCGTGATTTGATTCAACAGCGCCTTGCACTCATCAAAGCCGAACTTGATGCCAGCTTTGCACTCTATCAACGCATGCAGGATGCCGCTTCCAAATGGCAATCAATGCCAGACCAGCCACCGATCGGTGACACCATTTGTGCTCTGATTCAAGGAGTGGATGTGGCAACACAGATTGATGATATTTCTGTGCACTGCGCTGAAGTGGAATTGGAAACCGACTAACTGGAGCTACGGTTATGGATACTGCAAGCCGACATTGCGAACACCAACGAAGCAGCTCTAGCGGCTCGGTGCAGCATTTCGACCTAATGGTAGAAGGCGCTGGCTGTGCCAGTTGCGTCGGAAAAATTGAAGCTGCACTGCAGAAGGTTAGCGGAGTTCAAAGTGCAAAGATGAATTTTGCTGAACGTACTGTCTCTGTAGATGGCAGGACAACGTCGGATGCTCTAATTGGCGCTGTCGAAATGGTCGGTTACACAGCTAAATCTATAAACGTTTATGCCGACACACTAGAGGAAAAAGAAAAGACCGATTTAGCCTATTACAAACGCCTTATGTGTGAAATGGCAACCGGTGACAACAGGGCTACTGCACAGGCTGTTGCAAACAAAGTCGGTATCGACGAGTTTTTTGCCGAAGTATTACCTGAAGATAAATCGAATAAAATTACAGAACTCAAACAGCACGGAGAAGTCGTTGGCATGACAGGTGATGGCATTAACGATGCCCCGGCGCTCGCCCTGTCCGATGTCGGATTTGCCATTGGTACCGGAACCGATGTTGCTATTGAGAGTGCCGACATCACTCTGATGCGTGGCTCCCTTCACGGGCTTGCCGATGCTATAGCGGTTAGTCAGGCCACAATACGCAATATCAAACAAAACCTGTTTGGCGCATTTATTTATAACGCAGCGGGCATCCCCATTGCTGCCGGCGCGCTTTACCCCTTCTTTGGCGTATTACTCAGCCCTGTAATCGCCGGTGGTGCAATGGCGTTCTCTTCACTGACAGTGGTAAGCAATGCAAATCGATTACGTTTATTTAAAGCAGAAGAACACTAAAAAGGGAGAATGAATAATGTGGACAATTCACCTAACAGGACTCTTACTCATTATCGGAATCGTATGGTGGTTTTGGCTCTATAAACCAAGTCCTTAAACGACCAATAGTAACAGGAGATATCGTATGTCAAAACAAAACAGATCGTCTTGGATATGCCCAGCAGGCTTTGTTGCGTTAGGACTGATTGCTGCAGCCAGTTACATCCTGTTAATGGAACACCGTGAACACGTTTTCCAGACGCTGCCCTATCTCATCCTATTACTCTGCCCGTTGATGTATATCTTTATGCATCGCAGGCATAGCTACGAAAAGCACGATGCAAACGTACAACACGGGAAAACCCACGTTGATCAAGACTATAAACATGGTTATCAACGCGGTTTTGAAGAAGGTCTGAAAACGGCACAAAATGACCAGGAAAACAAAGACAGGGGGTCATGTGATGCACGGTGTAAATGGCTACGACTTCTGGAAGTTGGTCTTGCTGAATTCAGCAATCATTATCATTTTTGCCTTTTCAACACTTGTCCTGTTTCCCATATTGGTCATCGTTTATCGTCGCCTGGCTCGTTTTGAAGAACAGCAGGCCATTGCGAAATTCGGTGATGAATACCTTTCCTATATGGAAAGAACCCCGGCGTTTATACCCCGGATACATGTAAAACGCAGTAACCATAACGTTATTACTCAGTAAGGAGAGCATCATGAAAAAAGCACTTTTAACACTAACCGTACTATCACTCATCTCAATGCCCACTTTTGCCGCCCAGGATCACCAAATGGCGGGTCATCAGGGAAAAATGCGGGTGCATATGGAAGAGATGCAAGGTGTATTGGACAACTTATCTAATACACAAGATCCAAACAAACAGAAACAGTTGAGAGGTCAGCATTTGCAGTCCATGGAAACCAGCGTGGGTATGCTAAAAGACATGATGTCAGCCAAACGCACCGCACAGCAAAAGTGTGTCGAAGAAGGTGAGCAATACGAAGACAATTATGCCTGTGTAGAAGCAGAAACTCATGAAGACACCCAGATGAATATGTTATTGCAGATGTTTGAGCACCTGATTCAACGCCAAAAAATGCTGGGTATGTAAACTACAGGAGGGGTACTTAAGGTACCCCTCCAACTACTCTTACCCACGTTGAATCAACCCTGACTAGAGTATCAATCCCATGAGCAAGCATGTACATAAACCGGATATTCACGAAAACTATTTCTTAACGATTTAACATCTCTGGCTAATACGAGAATTTAATTATGAATAACTCTTTTATTCGGAAAACTCTTATATCGATAATCCTTTTGTTGATGGCGGTAGTAGTTACCGCAGGTAACCAAACAGATAAACAAGAGATGGTCGTCTACAAATCCCCAACCTGTGGATGTTGTGGAAACTGGATTAAACACGTAGATGCGGCGGGCTTTAAGACTTCAGTGCATAACCGATCGAATCTGAATGCCATTAAACAAAAGTATGGTACAAACCCCAAACTGCAATCCTGCCACACTGCAGTGATAGAGGGTTATTTTGTAGAAGGGCATGTTCCAGCAGAAGTCATTCGGCGTTTATTAAGTGAACGTCCGGATGGCGCTGTTGGTTTAACAGCACCCGGAATGCCGATAGGCAGCCCTGGCATGGAAGTGGGAACGCGCAAAGACCCTTACGATGTGCTATTAGTAATGAAAAACGGTGAAACCCGCGTATACGAACATTTTGAATAGCATGGTAAATCGATACTATACATCAGCAGTCAGCAACTTTTTTATGACCGCGTTCGTTCCAGCCATGATGATGGCTATTATTATGCTTGTTTATAATGCTGCCGGAGGTCCGGCCACCATTGATCAGGGTACACACATTCAATCTCCCACCAATGTGGTGATTGATCAAGCGTTAGCGACTGCCTACGGCGCCAAGGTCGGTGACGAATTAATTGTAATGTCCGTATGATTTCCGCATTCCAAATGCCGAAAAGCACTTAGATGTTAGCAACCAAGAGCAGTTGCATCGGCGTATGACTTTTATTGGAACAATGGTCACCACTATTCCTTATGAAGTCTACTATAACTGCAACATGTAACTACTTATGTAGTCAGATATTCGGGTAAATATTATGAAGAAAAAAATTCCTTTTTTGTTAATTTCAGTAGTGATTGCCTCCTTTGCTTTTGCTTTTGCCGGTGCCGGCCATGATACCAAGCATGATCAACACTCAACCATCACCTCACCGCCAAAAACACATGAACATGCCGCTGGCCATGGCTCCGAAAGCACGGTGGGTTATCCAGCGCCTGCTCAATCTGCAACGCGCACCATCAATGTGACTTTGACCGATGGCATGAAAATGCTTTTTAAAGACGATCTACCTGAGGTAAAACCCGGAAGCATCATTCAATTTCGTGTAAGCAATGCGGGGAAAATCCCTCATGAATTCTCAATCGTTAGTCAGCAAGAGCAGGTAAAACATGCTGAAATGATGCGCAGTATGCCGAGTATGGCACACGAGGAAGGCAATACGATCATGGTGGCGCCTGGGACGACGAAATCATTGACCTGGTATTTTATGGGCGATGATATGGTGGTCTTTTCCTGTAATGTTCCCGGTCATTACGAGTCTGGCATGTTCAAAAAAGTAGGATTTGAAAAGTAGCACATTAGCCTATATTGGCTTTTCGGCAGTTTGCCATATATCTTTTGCATTTGAGGATGAGCTATGCGTGTAGTGTATCTACGCCCCATATTAAAAATTGCGGCATGCTGGGCTTTTGCAGTACTGCCCGCTGAAGTGAGTTTTGCCGACCCACTCCTGTCACTTGATAAATCGGTGCAACTGGCACTGGAACGTGATGCTGGCATCAAACAATTTCAAGCCGCGATGGAAGCTGCCAGCAATCGTTCAGTAGCTTCTGGCCAGCTGCCTGATCCAGTACTCAGGTTTGGTGCAAAGAACCTGCCGACTGATACCTTTTCCCTTGACCAGGAAGCGATGACTCAGCTAAGTGTGGGTGTAATGCAACAATTTCCTGCCGGTGACAGTCTCGCCTTGCAGGAAAACATACAGGCGCTGGCGGCCGATAGCTGGCGTGAACGAACCGCTCTGCAGCGCCTGCAGGTTATCAATCAAACCCGTCAACGTTGGTTTGAACTGTATTACTGGCAGCAGGCCGTTAACATTCTACAAGGTGATCGTGAGTTGTTTGATCAGTTACTGCAGATCACCCATTCATTGTACTCAGTCGGGCGTAAGCAACAACAGGATGTGCTGCGAGCTGAATTGGAGATCAGTCTGCTGGAAGAAAAGTTAATTGAAGCGCAGCTGCAATTGAGTGAATCGCAAGCGCTGCTAAGCCGCTGGACCGGTGATGCAGCCATGCTGATGCCATTACCGGAGACAGTCACGCTGTTGCCGACTTTACCGGATATTCCGAAAACCTCCAATCTACTGACACAGAAACTGGCTCAACATCCCTTATTGCAGGCTCAGCAACAAACCATGAAACAAAGCGAACAGGCTGTTGAACTGGCGAAGCAAAGCTATAAGCCTCGTTGGGGCATTAGCGCCGACTACGGCCGGCGCGACGGTGAAGTTCCAATGGGTGATGGCAGGTCAGATTTATTCAGTGTGATGGTCAGTGTGCAGCTACCGCTGTTTACTGGCCAACGCCAGGACAAGACCGTATCGTCAAAACGTTTTGCACGTGCAGCGGAACAGGCAAGATACCTCGATTTATTACGAGTTCAAACCAGCAAGGTGTTGGCAACACAAGCCAAGTGGCGACAGTTAAGTGCTCGTAAGAAGCTGTTTGATGAGAGTGTGTTGTCACAATCGACAGCGCAATCCGAAGCAACTCTAAATGCCTATCAGTCCGATGCGACGGATTTTGCCGATTTGATGCGCGCCTACCTCAGTGAACAACGAACCAAGTTGACTTATCAACGCTTAGTTGCGAACGAACAGAAAACGCTGGCGCAATTGCATTTTCTTAATGGGGCGGATGACTACCCGGAATCAAATCAACAGGCGACTACTGACCTTAGAATCGAAGAGGCCACACAATGAATACCTTCAAAACACTGACCATTGTTTTACTCGCATTTATTGCCGGTGGTGCCGCCATGTATATGCTGCTGCCCAGTGGCACTCAGGCGGAATTGGCTGCTAAAGAGAAACAGCCACTGTATTGGGTGGCGCCGATGGACTCCAATTACCGGCGCGACCAGCCAGGCCAGTCCCCTATGGGCATGGATTTGATTCCGGTGTATGAAGAATCAAATGCGGGCGACGATGCCGGTGTCGTGCGAATTTCCCCGGTAGTTGAAAATAATTTGGGCGTGAAAATCGATAAAGTCACACAGGAAGATCTATCCTTGCAAATTAACACCGTCGGATTTATTGGTTTTAATGAAGATAGTGTCACCCACTTTCATAGTCGTGTTGATGGTTGGATTGAAAAGTTATCGGTTACGGCCGTGGGTGATCCGGTCGATAAAGGGCAGAAACTGTTTGAGCTGTATTCTCCGGAGCTGGTCAATGCCCAAGAAGAGTATCTCATCGCTTTTCGGGGTAGCAATACGCAACTACTCAATGCAGCGCAGCGCAAACTTGAAGCACTCGGTGTGGATGAAAAACAGATTGCGGTGCTGCGCAAGGAAGGCAAAGTTAATCAGCGGCTCACCTTCAACGCACAAATTAGTGGCTATGTCGCCAACCTTAATGTGCGAGAGGGTAGTTTTCTTAAGCCGGACAAAAATGTGATGTCGGTTGGCGCTCTGGATAGTGTCTGGGTTATCGCTGAGATTTTTGAACGACAAGCCGGTTGGGTTAAACCGGGGCAGACAGTGGAAATGACGACTGACAGCTATCCGGGTAAGACCTGGCGTGGTGTGGTCAACTATCTTTACCCAGTGCTTAACAGTCAAACTCGCACATTAAAGGCTCGGGTCGTATTTGAAAACCCGGATGAGCAACTCAAACCCAATATGTTTACCGAGCTACTGATTGAAGCAGGCGTCAAGCTCGAAGCACTATCAGTGCCACGCGAAGCGGTTATTCGCAGTGGTGGCATAAGTCGGGTGGTAAAAGCGCTGGGGGACGGTCGATTCAAGGCAGTGCTGGTCAAAACTGGCATCGAGAGCGGTCAGCGCACGGAAATAACCCAAGGTTTGCAGGCCGGTGATGATGTGGTGGTGTCGTCCCAGTTTTTAATCGACTCCGAATCAAATCTGAGTGGCGAATTGAATCGCATGGAAGAAGCCACCATGCCCGAGCGCGAAAGTAAAGTCGCTGCAACAGGTATTGTGCATAAGCTTATGGAGAACCATCGTATGATTACAGTGAGTCACGACCCCATTGTGGAATGGGGCTGGCCCAGTATGAAAATGGATTTTTCTATTGCAGAAAATGTGGATATCAGCTCCCTTTCTGCTGATCAATACATAGAGTTTGATATTAGCCGCAACGATCAAGATGATTATCTGGTGACCGCTATAAGATCAGCCGATAAAGGTTCTTCGGCTGATCACAAGCAGCATGAAATGTCACGTCAAAAACAGATAAGAACCCGAGGCGTCATCAAGCAGGTGATGAGCGATATGAATATGCTGAATATCACTCACGAACCGATACCCGAATGGCAGTGGCCTGCGATGACCATGATGTTTGAAGTGTCTGACAGTATTGATCTACAGACACTACAAGCGAGTCAGGAAATTGAATTCCAGCTGCTGGAAACTGCGGAAGGCGATTATGTCGTAACCGCTCTTTATGAATCGAAAACTGAAAGTAAAACACGTTAACGTTTTGCTATTTATTCAACAAAACAATTCGGAGAAATGACCATGAGTGTTCAAACCATAATACACACTTTCTTGATTGCACTTATTCTGGCTGTTACAGGCAGCTTTGCGCAGGCGCAAAATACCGAGCACGACATGCACAAAGGCCACGACAGCACCATGCCAATGGAACACAAGGGCATGGATATGCACCAGATGAATAAGTCATCACAACCAGCCATGCAGATGGTGAAAGGCAAGGGCATTCTCAACAAAGTGATGGCCGAGCATCATCACGTGAATATCAGCCATGAACCTATTGCCGAGTTGAACTGGCCCAAAATGAAAATGAATTTTCAAACCGACAAGGCAGTGAATTTAAGCGATTTAGAACCGGGGCAGAAAGTGATGTTCACTTTGCAGGTAGACGACAAGCAAAACTATATCATTAAAGAAATCATGGCTGAGTAGGCTTGATAAAATCGGCCTGACACCTAATTGCATTAACAGGAATACCTTATGATAGCTTCATTGATTCGATGGTCCGTCATCAATCGGGTTTTTGTTCTACTGGTGAGCGTGATACTGCTGGCCGTCGGCATCTATGCCATAAAACAAACGCCCATTGACGCCATTCCCGATTTATCGGATGTGCAGGTGATTATCAAAACCAGCTACCCGGGGCAGGCGCCACAGGTTGTTGAAGACCAGGTGACTTATCCATTGACGACGGCGATGCTGTCAGTACCCAAAGCCGTGACCGTAAGAGGCTATTCCTTTTTTGGCGATTCCTATGTTTATGTGATTTTTGAGGACGGTACCGATTTGTATTGGGCACGCTCGCGTGTGCTTGAGTACCTCAGTCAGGTTGCTGGCAGCTTGCCCGCCCAGGCGAAATCGGAGTTGGGGCCAGATGCTACCGGTGTAGGCTGGGTGTATTCCTATGCGTTGATTGATCGCAGTGGAACGCGTGACCTGTCGCAGCTACGCAGTCTGCAAGATTGGTTCTTGAAGTATGAATTACAAACCGTTCCCGGTGTATCCGAAATTGCCACGGTGGGTGGCATGGTCAAGCAATATCAGGTCACGGTTGATCCAAACAAGTTGCGTGCTTATGACATGCCGTTGGCGCATATTCGCATGGCGATTAAGCGCGCTAACCAGGAATCTGGCGCTTCGGTCCTTGAAATGGCGGAAGCAGAATATATGGTGCGGGCTACTGGTTATCTGCAAAATATAGAGGACATCAAGAAAATTCCCCTGGGCTTGAACCAACAGGGTACGGCGATTCAGTTAGGGAATATTGCATCGGTTTCTTTGGGACCGCAGATGCGTCGCGGTATTGCCGAGCTCAATGGTGAAGGCGAAGTCGTTGGTGGTATCGTTGTTATGCGCTTTGGCGAAAATGCGCAGAAAACAATAGAGGGCGTCAAGCAAAAATTGGAAGAGCTCAAAGCAAGCCTGCCTGAGGGAGTAGAGATTGTCACAACCTATGACCGATCAGCATTAATTCAACGTGCAGTGGATAATCTTTATGAAAAACTGCTGGAAGAATTTATTGTTGTAACACTGATCTGTGCGGCATTTCTATTTCATTTTCGCTCATCTCTGGTCGTCATATTTAGCTTACCGATGGGCATTATCTGCGCTTTTATCGTTATGTATTCGCAGGATTTAAACGCGAACATTATGTCCTTGGGCGGAATAGCAATCGCCATCGGCGCAATGGTTGATGGCGCGATCGTGATGATAGAAAACGTGCATAAACATATGGAACGAGAAGAGATAACTGATGATAACCGCTGGGAAGTAATTACCACAGCTGCTTGTGAAGTGGGGCCCGCCCTGTTTTTCTCTTTGCTGATTATCACCATGAGTTTCTTGCCAGTGTTCACGCTCCAGGCGCAGGAGGGCAAACTGTTTGCACCGCTTGCTTTTACCAAGACCTACGCCATGGCGGCAGCGGCAGGTCTAGCAGTCACACTGGTGCCAGTTCTGATGGGTTATTGCGTTCGCGGGAAAATTATTCCAGAGCATAAAAATCCGCTGAACAGATTATTGACCGCAATCTACCAACCCGTTATTCGCGGTGTTTTGCACAAGCCCAAAACGGTACTGTTTTTTGCAATGCTGATGGTGGCGGGCGGGATTTGGCCGGCCACCAAAATTGGCAGCGAGTTTATGCCGCCTCTTGACGAGGGCGATTTGATGTATATGCCGACGACCTACGCCGGTATATCCATTGGTAAAGCGCGCCAACTTTTACAGCAGACAGACAAATTGATTCGCAGTGTGCCAGAAGTGGATTCCGTGTTTGGTAAAATTGGCCGCGCTGAAACGGCAACTGACCCCGCTCCGCTGACCATGATCGAAACAGTGATTCAACTAAAACCCAAGGATAAATGGCGCGAAGGCATGACACCCCAAAAACTGCGAAAGGAACTCGATTCGTTGATTCAGTTTCCAGGCTTGACGAATGCCTGGGTGATGCCGATCAAAACCCGCATTGATATGCTAGCGACCGGCATTAAAACCCCCGTTGGCATCAAGGTTGGCGGGCCGGATCTTGCAGAAATCGAAAAAATTGGTAAACGTCTGGAAGAAGTGTTACCACAGGTTCAGGGCACCGCTTCCGTCTATTCGGAGCGGGTGGCCGGTGGACGTTATGTCAAGGTGGACATTAATCGAGATAGGGCGGCCCGTTATGGTCTCAATATCGCCGATGTGCAAGAGGTGGTTAGAACGGCCATTGGCGGCATGAATGTCACTGAAACAGTGGAGGGACTCGAGCGTTATCCAGTCAATCTGCGCTATCCGCAATCCTATCGTGATTCTGTGGAGCGACTTAAATTATTGCCGGTAGTGACGGCGAAGAATGATCGCATCGCACTGGCGGATGTCGCGAACATTTATATCGATGATGGTCCGCCTGCTATCAAAAGTGAAAACGCACGCCTCAATGGCTGGACCTATGTCGATATCGCGGGTCGTGACCTGGGCTCCTACGTGACAGAAGCGCAGGCGGTGGTTGCAGCGCAAGTGGATTTGCCAGCCGGTTATTCATTGAATTGGTCAGGCCAATATGAATACATGGTTCGCGCTAAAGAGAGGCTGACCGTTGTCATTCCCTTAACGCTGACCATTATTATCGTATTGTTGTACCTTAACTTCAGAAATGTCATCGAAGTGTTATTGATTATGGGCACCCTGCCCTTTGCATTGATTGGCGGCATCTGGCTGATGTATTGGCTCGGTTACGATTTTTCTATCGCTGTCGGCGTTGGTTTTATTGCATTGGCGGGAGTGTCTGTTGAAATTGGCGTATTGATGTTGGTATACCTTGATCAAGCGCATCAACACTTGCTATCAGAAAACTATGGTGCTCAACGTCAACTAAGCAAGGCAGATATTAGACAATCAGTCATGGAGGGCGCAGGACAAAGGGTAAGGCCCATTATGATGACCTTTGCCGCCATTGTTGTTGGCCTTGTGCCGATAATGCTGGGCTCTGGTACCGGCTCAGAAGTGATGCAGCGAATTGCAGGCCCGATGATAGGCGGCATGATAACGACCTTGGTTTTATCCTTGCTGGTTATTCCTGCAGTATATTATTTGTGGCGTGCGCGCGGTCTGCCACGATGATGTCCATTGACATCATGTGCGGACAGGGCAGCCGTATGAAACATCTCATATCATGACTTAATTACCAACGTGCTTGATAAATGCATCGGCCGATAAAATTCAAGTTGACTACTCGCCATTTCAATTTCTTATACTTATTTCTTTCAATGATAATAGAAAAGAACAGCGACATATTGACCCGCATTGATTATTGATCTAGGTAATCAATGCTAACACTATAGCGGCTAAGGGAACGCTATGAATTTCGCCATTCTATAAAGAAGAGTCAATATGCGCTGTAAGACAAATGATGTAATCTCTCAAATATTTCTGATGGAAAAACACAATTCGTCTAAAGACGATGGTATTTTGGAGTGAAGGTAAAAACAAGCTATTTAACACAAATACCAATCAATATTTAGAATAAAATACCGCATGATAAGATGAAACATAATTTTTCTCACAGAAGTGATATAAATTATTTTATCTATGCGTTAAATAGAATAAAAACCCATGACAACAAACCTATGATGCAAAACATAGGTCTTAATACATTCGTTAGTACAATAATATTTATGTTATCCTGAAGCGCCATAGTAATAACGTTTGTGTAAGTATACAAACATACGTTCTTTGAAAAACACCTATTAAAAGATTGTTGAAATCGTATAGAATGTCTGGTGCTTTATGGGTTGCTTTGAGCTGCACGTTAAGACATCAATCGATGCTAGCGTAGATTGTATAGCCTCATGCACTTCAGCTCATTCATGGCACTCAAACTTAGCTACGGAGAATCTCAATGAAACGTAAAATCCTACCTGCTGTCATTTCCAGTATCGCCGTTTTAACACTTGCGGAAGGCGCTCTAGCAACAGAGATTAAGGTCAGCGGTGATCTCGAACTGTATTATGAGCGCAGCTCTGATATTAAAAGTGCGGATAACAACGACGATGGGGACTTCAACGATGCTGGAGACACCCAAGATGACGATCAGTTCAAAACCCAGCAACTGTATCTGACGATTGATGGAAAATTTGATGGCGATACGGCAGCGCGTTTGAAGCTGGATAGCGCTGATATCGTTAATGGAGATGGCAAAGACGTAAATGAAAAAATCGTGGAAGAAGCCAATTTCACCTTAAAGAATATCGGAGGCTCTCCAGTAACGCTGGTGTTTGGTAAAGATGAAATGCCCTTCGGTCTCGATTACGATAAACACCTGACCGACCCTCTGCAGCATAACTTTGAAATTGATAAGGTATGGGGTGCGCATTTTATCACCAAGCTTAATGATCAACATAAGTTTGCTGTGGCTCTGTATGAAAACCGTAATGGCAGTGAAGAAAATGAACTGACCAGTAACTACACTGCCCGTTATAACGGCAAAAATATCGTTAAAGGACTGGATATCGAAGTCTCTGTCTCTCAAGAACAGTATGAAACCAATGCCGAACCAGGCGATGAAGATGAAAAACGCACCAACGTGGGCGCGGTATACCGATGTAACAATGATATGAGCAGCGCTAATTTTGAGTACACAGCGATTAAGAATATCAAAGGTGATGGCACTCGTGATCCCTCTCTGATCACTTTGGGTGTAGAGCACAAACTCGACAATAAACACGCTGTTTGGGGGCGTGTAGAAGTTGCGGACGCGGACGAAGCAACAGGTCAGGATGTTGAAGAGAACTTCTACACTATCGGCTATACCTACGCGGCGGCAAAAAAATACACTTTGTCTGCTGAATATTCAAACTACAATTCATCAGACTATTCAGAAGCGAAAGACCTGTTTGTTCCAGATAACAACAGCTATTCGATGGAAAGCTCCATTAAACTCGGCGTAAGAGCAAAGTTCTAGGTAGTTTTGTTCTCTTGGTGGGTTTATTCAAAACCCACCGCTTTTATCCCCTTCTAAGCAATTTTCATTTCATATAGGGCCGGCGGGGGGAGAGACCTTTTGATGCATGGTCAGTGGTGATGTGAGTCTAAAACTAGGGAATGGCTTCGAAATTATGAATCGTAAAGCCATTAACCGAGGCGAGCTGCCAAAAAAGTACCGGGACGGACAAGAAGACGCCTGTCGAATGACATTAGTCTAAACGCGGCGAACAAAAGAAGGTTGAAGTTGGTCGGACACTTCCTCTTTAACGATCATTATTGTGTTGTACGATACAAATTGAAATTGTTAAGGCGTTGATGTTATTGGAAACTGTGATTGTGCGCAAAATGTACGATAAGTGCTAACACGTTGTTTTTAAAGGTCTGTAATTTG
>PIVM01000609.1 GCA_003353945.1 Gammaproteobacteria bacterium | reverse complement strand
CTTGCTTCTTTTGGAAGTTGGTCCAGCCTTGCTCCAAGACGGCAATCACACTGCCCACTGCCTTATCACGCATTTCCTTGGGCATCCGCAAGACTAGCTGGCGATGCCGTGGCTGGTCCTTGAAGGCTGTCGCATAGACAAAGCGCACCCGCAGCTGCTCCTTGAGCCGATCCCAGTTGGGCTCCTTCATGTCTGACCGGAACACATGGATCTTGTGTTCGCGCATGTACTGCAGGCACCAGTTGTAGGTGCGATGGCAGTCATGCATCCCGGTCATGAGCACGTGGTGTTGGGCTGGATTGGGCTGCAGCCGGTACTTGCGGATTCGCGTCACGGTTGGATCGGCCTTTCTTGCGGCGTCAAGGTTTTGCTTGAGCTGGTGCTTCTGCTTGGCATCCAGGCCCTGGTAGGCTTGACTGCGCTGCTTTTTTTCCTTTGGGCTGAGTTTGGGCATGTCTTATTTTTCCGTTGAGGGGGCAAGAGAAAACGTGGACAATCGCCACGAGGTCTTCAGTAAACTCCTGTTCGGGGCTGAGCTCCTTTTGGTCAAGAAACTGGATAACGGCGCCCTCGCGCGCCACGATCCACTCGATGAGTTCGACACCAAATCTCGCGAACCTGTCTCTGTGCGCAGTAGCAATGTGTTTGATATGGCCTTCTTGGACGTGCTCCAGAAGCCGCGTGAGGCCTTTGCGCTTGAAGTTGAGTCCCGAGGCAATGTCTTGGTAGACTTGGTAGCCTAGGAACTGCTCGAGCATTTGCGCCTTTTGGCGCGCGAGGTCGTCTGCTTCTTGGGGGCGGACATACATTGATAAGCTGGCCAAATCGTGGCAAGAGAAGGGTGTATATGTATTGTGTAGGATTTATATATCAAGTGGGAGGATTTTAATTCCCCTTCATGTCCGGTCTATCCAAACAATCACTCACAGTAAGGGGAGCGCTTCAATACGACAAACCAAGCGCCGCAACGTGCTACTTGAACTAATCTTACACCTACAGTGTGTATATCATTTCATGGATGCCCTACTTCCACCCCCAAAAATTAAGGGTCACCGGAAAATTTTGGAATGAGAAGATCTCTTGAAAGAAAGATAGAGATAAGTGTGTATTTGGGATAACGAAAAAACCTGAAAAAATCAGAAATGCCTGTTGTTGTGTTGTAAGTATTATAATGCTTGCGCCGTCTACACCATGACTCGTTGTTTGGAGCAAAGTATAACACTGTGTTAACTTGCGGCAACTTAGCATGAAACATACTTCAGAATATCATTGCTACAGATATATGTACA
>PIVM01000608.1 GCA_003353945.1 Gammaproteobacteria bacterium | reverse complement strand
AGTAACTAAAGGTAAGCCTGGGCCATTGTTAAATATAGCTAAAAAAATACAAGCAGCAAGAGGAACTGAAGATGTATTTGTTTTAACAGCAAGAGCACCAGAAGCTCAAGTAGCTATTAAAGAGTTTTTAGATAGTGTAGGATTAAATATACCACTAAAAAATATAACTGGATTAGGTAATTCAACAGGTGAAGCTAAAGCTAACTGGTTAGTTAATAAAGCAGCAGAGGGTTATAATGATTTTTATTTTGCAGATGATGCTTTGCAGAACGTCAAAGCAGTTAGAGAATCTATGAGTATGTTAGATGTTAAATCAAAGACTCAGTTAGTTAAAAATAATGAAATAAAATTTAGCAAATCAATTGACATAAAATTAACATGGGAAACAGACGAAGCAGGCAATATGAAAACTACTTTTAATGTAGGTAATAAAAAATATAATTTTAATTTAGATTCTAGAGATGATAAAGGAAGTTTTGATGTAGAATTTGATCTTGACGGTAGGCAAGATATTACTGGTACAGGTGATTCTGTTAAAGTTGTTAGAACTGTATACAATGGCTTGTTAAATGCTATAGAGCAAAATCCAAAAATAAAGAAAATTGAATTTTCTTCTCTTAAATCAGAACCAAGTAGAGTTAGATTGTATACTACATTAATGAATAGCATTGCTAAAAAACTGGGATGGGAAACAGATATATGGGAAAGCAATAATTTTATTGCGCCAGAAAAAAGTAGTTATGATTTTGAAGTAGTTAAACCTAAAAAGAAACGAACAAAAAAAGTTAAAGAAATATTAGATGTTGTAGATGTTAATTCAGAATCACAACAGGCTAAAATTAAGTTTAGCAACGATGTTAATGTAGATTTTAATAAAATAATAGAACAAACCACAGGAATAGCATCGGAAAAAATATACTCAGAAGCTAAAGCAAAAGTAAGAGGAGCTAGCAAAGGTAATAAAAAATTCTTTATACCTTATTCAGCTGAAGACTTTATGGGATTAATATATCCATTATTAAGTAAAGGTAAACTAGGCGACAGCCAAATGGCTTGGTTTAAAAAGAACCTACTTGATCCTTATGCTATGGCAAATGAAAACATAGCAGCTGATAGAATACAGTTAATGGAGGATTTTAAAGCTCTTAAAAAAGCGTTAGAAGTTCCTAAGGATCTTAGAAAGAAAACTGATTCAGGTTTTACTAAAGAACAAGCTGTAAGAGTTTATTTATTTAATAAAGCTGGCTTTGATATTCCTGGTATATCTAAGACAGATTTAAAAGAATTATT
>PIVM01000607.1 GCA_003353945.1 Gammaproteobacteria bacterium | reverse complement strand
AAATTGAGGCAGACGACAAGAAGGAGAACAAAATGAGCATCAGCAACTTTGGTTTTGCAAACGGAACCAAGACAAATTCATCAAAGGTTACAATCCCCCTTGATGTGCCAGACGTACGAGTATTGAAGACCGAAATCAACGACAAGGGCGAGATTATCATTACGGTCGAGAGCACGTTGGAAGAAACGAAGTGTAAGCATTGCGGGAAAAAGATCGAAGCCTTTCACCAACACGATGGATGGATAACAATACGCCACTTTTCAATCTTGGATCGTCCGACCTATATCCGTATGCGTCCGAAGCGTTACAATTGCCCCAACTGCGCCCGCCGCAAGGGGAAGAAGAAGGTGACCACAACGCAGCAATTGTCGTGGCATCAAGCTAACAGTCCACACACAGGACCGTATGAGGAAAAGGTGTTGGTGCAGTTGATCAACAGTACAATCACAGATGTTAGTCTCAAGGAGGGCTTGGGCTACGATGAGGTGGAAGGGATAGTAGAGCGGAATATAGGAACCCAGGTAGATTGGGATGAGTTCGAGAGCCTGGATGAGTTGGGGATAGACGAAATTGCCGCCAAAAAGGGGCATCGGAATTATGTGGTTATTATTACGGCTCGATTGAGTGAGGAAAGTCTGAAGATATTGGCCGTATTGCCCAATCGAAAGAAGAAAACGGTCAAGAGATTTCTGCTTTCCATTCCCAAACGCCTGGTTCAAACAATTGAGAGCGTCTGTCTTGATATGTGGAAGCATTACATCGCTGCGGTCAAGGAAGTGTTCGAAGATGAAGTTCTGATAACAGTTGACCGCTATCACGTCGCCAAGAAGTATCGAGATGCGGCGGACAAGTTGCGTAAAAAAGAACTCAGCCGGCTCAAGAAAGAATTGCCTGAGGAGGAGTACAAGGAACTCAAGGGGACTATGTGGGTCTTTAGGAAGAAAAAAACGGATAGGGACTCCCATGAGAAAGACCTGCTTGAACGTTTGTTTGCTCACTCTCCTGATTTGGAGAAAGCCTACGACCTGCGTGAAAATTTGACTGCGATATTTGAGAAATCTTTGAGCAAAAAGGAAGCGACTACAGAAATCGAAAATCGGCGAAAACAGGTTATGGAAAGCGATTTGACCTGTTTCAATTCCTTCCTGACCACGCTTGATAACCACCTCGACTACATTAACAATTACTTTGTCAAACGGCACAATAGTGGTTTTGTCGAGGGCTTCAACAACAAAATCAAGGTCATCAAACGACGATGCTACGGCATCTTCAATGTTGACCATCTGTTTCA
>PIVM01000606.1 GCA_003353945.1 Gammaproteobacteria bacterium | reverse complement strand
GTTGCGCCAGCACTTCAACTTCATGCGCCAGCCATAACGCTTTTTCCAGATTCACCTCACAAGCGATAAGCCCATGATGTTGTAACAAAGTTGCCTTACGATTTTTGGGTAATGACTCCAACTTATTGATAGTGTTTTATGTTCAGATAATGCCCGATGACTTTGTCATGCAGCTCCACCGATTTTGAGAACGACAGCGACTTCCGTCCCAGCCGTGCCAGGTGCTGCCTCAGATTCAGGTTATGCCGCTCAATTCGCTGCGTATATCGCTTGCTGATTACGTGCAGCTTTCCCTTCAGGCGGGATTCATACAGCGGCCAGCCATCCGTCATCCATATCACCACGTCAAAGGGTGACAGCAGGCTCATAAGACGCCCCAGCGTCGCCATAGTGCGTTCACCGAATACGTGCGCAACAACCGTCTTCCGGAGACTGTCATACGCGTAAAACAGCCAGCGCTGGCGCGATTTAGCCCCGACATAGCCCCACTGTTCGTCCATTTCCGCGCAGACGATGACGTCACTGCCCGGCTGTATGCGCGAGGTTACCGACTGCGGCCTGAGTTTTTTAAGTGACGTAAAATCGTGTTGAGGCCAACGCCCATAATGCGGGCAGTTGCCCGGCATCCAACGCCATTCATGGCCATATCAATGATTTTCTGGTGCGTACCGGGTTGAGAAGCGGTGTAAGTGAACTGCAGTTGCCATGTTTTACGGCAGTGAGAGCAGAGATAGCGCTGATGTCCGGCGGTGCTTTTGCCGTTACGCACCACCCCGTCAGTAGCTGAACAGGAGGGACAGCTGATAGAAACAGAAGCCACTGGAGCACCTCAAAAACACCATCATACACTAAATCAGTAAGTTGGCAGCATCACCCTGACCACAATGCTGTTGAGGTTGACCATTAACCATAGCCATACTGCATGTTGGGGGACTGATCCTGCCATTAATCGCTAATGTGGCAGTCTCTGAAGAGAATGCGGGAGAAGCCAATCCATAGGCAAGAAAAATAATTCCTGACAGCCAATACTTATTCATTGAACGTTATCCCTGTAGTAAAGGTTATGCCTGGATAGAATGAGTGCATAACAAACTATAGCTGTACATCCACTACACAGCCACGAAGGATGATAATGAAGCATTGCCTGTATGATCAATCGACTTTGTAGAGTTTCGGACGAAGGTCCGCAGAATATTCGCAGTATTAAATAAGTGTTCATTAATGCGGCAAAAACTAATACACCGCATCAATGTAACATCTCTGCGATGTATGAAGAATAACCAGAATGGTTA
>PIVM01000214.1 GCA_003353945.1 Gammaproteobacteria bacterium | reverse complement strand
TTGGTGTTATTCACACCTGTGCCACCGTAAGCAAGACCAACGATGTCAGCGTTCCAGGTACCAGTTGTGATGGTTCCCAGAGTCGTGATCGAAGCCTGACCAACGTAGTTAGGGCTGATGTCGATATCATCGGCATTGACCAAGATGCGGTTAGCTGTACCGACTGCGTCGATGACGTTACCGTTCTTGGTAAGACCAGCACCAGCTGTGATTTGACCGGCACCAGAGAACTGACTCCAGGTAACAGCAGTGGTACCCAGGGTTCCACCAGCGTCGGCGGTCATCACATATCCGTTGTCGGCATTGTTTGTACCTTCGGAGATGAAGATGAATGCAGAAACCAGGTCATCCCAGGTGTCAGCATCCTCAGAGCGTGCCCATGCGCCAGCGGCAACGTCGTAGATACCGTTTTCGGCTGGAGCAGCCTGATCCTTGACCAGAATACGATCGCCAGCAACAAGTGCCACGCCGTCGACGGTTTGAGTTCCGGACAGTGTGATGTCGGCAGTGGTAGCAGCGCGAGCAGCATCTTTAGCATCCAAACCTTGAGCTACGGTATCAACGTAGATCTTGGTGGCAGCGTCTTGATCATTTACGGGATCAAGGACGTCAGTCAGGAGCTGACTGTTCATGCTGACAGAAGCCACAGGAGCAGCCATGCTGTCCAGGGTGTTGGTCTGTACGCCAGCGTCGAAGTCGGATACGGCTGTGTGAAGAATCGAAACAGTGATGTCAGCAGCAGCGGTCAAACGACCTTGCTGATCGACAGTGAATGTAGCGATTGTGTCAGCAGCACCATAAGCGGCAGCGGTGACGGCAGTGTCATCGAGATCAATCTCGATTGTGTTACCAGCAGCAGTTGTGGAGATTCCGGTGTCACCAGAGATGACAAGTTGACCAGCTGCAGGAACGGCAGAGTTGGCGTCGTCAGCAAGGAAGGAAGCAGCAGCGGCTGTTCCGGCAATCGCAACGAAACCAGAGGCGTCGACTGTGAAGTCAGCGGAGTCGAAACTCGCGACACCAGCGTTAGCAGCAGCAGAAGCAGCGGCAGCTTGAGCGAAGTCAGCATCGAGTGTGATGGAACCAGCAGCGTTCGTGATGCTAACAGACTGACCAGCAGTCAGAGTGGCAAGGGCGTAACCAGAACCGTTACCGATCAGCAGCTCGCCGTTAGCAGCACCAGAACCGTCAAGACCTGTGCCACCATACAGAGGGGCAATGATGTCAGCGTTCCATGTACCAGTTGTCAGTGTGCCGACGCCAGTGACGTTGGTCTGAGAAGCAGTAAGCAGGGTACCTGTGAGGTTACCAGCAAAAACGTCCTGAACAGGAGTACCAGCAGAACCGATGTCCTGAGTAGCGTTCTGTGGAAGGAAGTCACCAGCAGCATTGATCCGCCACTGATCTGTGCCAGCGGTCTCGAAGTTGATGATGTCTGTGGAGCCATCGACAGAAACACTGGTGTCGCCATCAGTGATGTCGTTGTGGGAAGCTTCGGCCCAGAAAAGTGTTGCAGAACCGTTAGTGGTTAGGACCTGGTTTGCAATACCATCAGCAGCAGGCAGAGTGTAGGTTACGTTAGAGGCAACCGTAGCAGGAGCGATGAACGCAATGAAGTTGGAGCTGTCGGCGTCGTAGTAACGGACAGGGGATTGACCCAAAAGGTCAGCACTTGTGCTTACGTTTACCGTGTTGATGAAAGCAGCGGCAACTTCAGTACCTGAAGCACCGAGGTTGTAGGTGCTATCGGCAGCAGGAACCAGATGACCACTTGCATCAACAACCCAGCGGTCTGTGCCACCAGTTTTGAGAGTGATGGTATCAGTAGTGCCATTTACAGAAACACTTGTGTCGCCATCGACCAAAATACCATTGGCAGAAGAAACCCAAGCAGCACCGTCCCAGATTTTCAGGGCGTTAGTACTTGTGTCATACCACATTTCACCTGTGGAGTTACCGGCGGAACCGCCACCAGCGGGAGATCCGTTAGGAGCGGTGCCGCTGACTTCGGCAGGACCGAGTTTGACGATGTTTCCAGAAGCATTCTTGAAGAATGCGCCGGGAGTACCGTCGTTAAAGTTCAGTGCAATCTCACCTTCGAGGATTGCGTTTGTTGGGCGCTTGCTCGCGGTAGACGAGCGCCGTTGTTGTACGCGTACAGCCATGATTTTTAGTTCTTAGTAAGTGTCGCTATCGATAAACTCGATTTGATTCAAGGAATTGGCAGCAACGCCATTTCCGGGTTGGAGAGCTGTGTCACCAGCAGAAGAGGAGGCTGCGACCCAAGAGGCCGCTCCTGTTGTTGGAATAACAAAGACGTAAAGGATAACTGGAGAACCAGGGTTCAACCATAGGTCTCCGTTTGAAGGATTAGCAGGGGCGGTTGTCCCCACTGTTACCTTCGATGTGGAGTCCCATTTAACGCCATTCCATGCCTCAAGAATGGATGAAACTGTGTTCCACCGGATTGATCCGGTTTCACTTCCATTTGTAGGAGTGGTTACCTCCTTGGGGATGACAAGTTCAGAGAGGGCCGCGCCGTTTGACTCAACCTTTAACTTGGAACCCAGGACGGTAAAATCGCCATAGACGTTCCCACCGAGAACACTTACGTTCCTCAAACGGTATCTTACCCAGCCCTTATCCACCAGTCCGCCAGTAGCCAGGACTGTTCCACCTTCATCAAGTCGTTGGTTCGACGAATTTCCTACATACATATACATGTTGTAGTCTTCTTTCGCCCCGTCGAAGTTTTCGGAAGCCATGTTGAAGGCGACCTGACCGGGTTCCAGATTTAGAGGATGCTCACCATCATTGAATGATCGGAGTTGTTGTAATGTTGCTAATGTCATAGGAATTCTCCTTAAGGGAGATAGGTAGCAACTGTTCGGATGCCTGTGACATCAGTTGCTCCAGTGACCTTAAACATTCCCCCAGTAGGAATACCAGCTGCTACCGCAGAAGCGATGTTAGCGTATTCAGGGAGAGTTGTAAGGAATGCCGAAACCACTTGGTCTGCATCCACGGTAACTATCTGACCCGCAGGAGTCGAGATAGAAACCCATTGTGCGCTGTCCGGATCTACATAGTAGACGAACATGTTTCCTGTGTTGCTATTCCACCAAAGGTCACCTGCGACCGGTGAAGCCGGGGCGAAAGTGCTAATGGTGACAGGTGAGTAGGTTGTTTCATCGGCGACTCCGATCCAGCCATTCCCGTTCCATTGCCAGGATTCGCCGTTTATTGTGTAGATGTCGCCAACCGTTGGATTGGAGGGGAAATTAAGTGCCATTGGTCAAGAAGAGCTGTTTCCGGAGATTCGATCACCGCCGTCGTCTGTGGGTTGGTCGGGCATACGAGTGTCATCGTAATTTCCACTTCTACCTCCACCCCAATTTTGTTCGTTGTTATTGCTCTCAGAGTTCCAACGATCATATCGCCAGTCGTTCATCTCCTTGAATCCAGAATCGTTCCACCAACCGGAAAGACCTTTTCCAGACACCCCATTATAGTATTGTGGAATACGCCAAGAGCGAATCCCATTTCCTCTACGTGGGTTGCAAGGGTCTGCCCACCATGGTGGATCAGGACGAACAACGGACTCCATCGACATAGCGCGATCGAGGTCCTTGATTGCTAATTCATAGTCACGGTATACATCTTCTCTCCGGCGAACGGTGTCGAGGTAGTACCGGGCAATAACTAAAGCGGTGCGTCGTCGGTTTGACGAGATTAGTAGTTTGCCAGCACGTGATGCCTGGACAATGTAGTTGTCAATCAGAGCACATGCGTCTTGGATTGCCATCCAAATCTTATCGTTGTTTGGTTGGATAGCGTCCGCGTCATCGATGTTTGAGAGTTGGATCGCCTCACGAAGACCGTATGCTAGGATAAAGTCATCAGGAGTTGCGGCACGAGGGTTTGGACGAACCCGGATAGGATAGTTTCCATACCCGGCACCGGCACCATTGCCGGACGATCCACCAGATCCACCACTGCCTTCGCTACCGTTATCACAAATGTCCCAGCCACCTTCCGACCCGCCACCCTCAGGGTTGTTCCCTCCGTTGTATCCATCGGTGCTTACGCCCAGATTGGACATTTCGTTCCAAGGTGTTTCGTTGGGTTTCAGTTGGTTTAGTGCCGGGACTTTATAGAAAGCCCTGACAACATTCCGACGAAGAACAACGTTTGACGCATTGTCTGCTACGGGTGCCCGTAACGCTACTGCAATATCGTCAGGTGGTTGATAGTTCAGTTCAATCTTGTCCCTGTATGTCAGGGTCCGACTAATTGTTAGAACAATCGCTGCCGTGCCGTAATACTCCCATGCGCTTACAGGAATTTTACCGTAATTGATTGAGAATGAAGTTATGGGGACGTTAATGGTTGTATCGATAGCTTGATCGAACGTGATCAAAACTTTATCGCTAACCTTTACCGTGATCTCTTGTACTTGTGGTGCTGCCATCAGTAAGGTTTTATTGCTTTAGGATCACTGTAGAATAGGATTGGGTCTCCTTTCTCTTTTTGGATGAACCCGAGGGACGTCCAGAATGCGTGGGGATTATCTCTGACCGTAACTTCCGAAACTTGATCAGGTAGGGAGTTGACCATTGCCTTGAACGCTTTACGAACTGGGGTATCATCCATCCAGTTGTAATGTGACCAATCCGTAATGAAAACCTTACAGTCAACCATCTCGTAGTTCAATTCTCCCAGGAGGTCACCTGGAGGAACGTCATCAGCTGGGACGGCGGATCTGGCGATCTCAATGATACTTCCTCCATCCGGATCTCCATCTGCCTCAAGTTCACTCCCGTCGACATAAGTTACTTCAACAAGTTGAGTGATTTGTTGAGTACCGTTGTTGACTTGGTATTGAGCGCCGTCCAAGGTAATGCCAAGACCCCATTGAGTAAAGTCACCGGAGTCATAGATTACTTGTGGGTTAGGGACAGGAATTTGAATGTTATCGCCGTTGTCAAACCCGAAAATTGCCTCGGGGCTAATGACCACAGGAATTTCAACTGGTTGCCCGTCGGAGTCAATCAGCAAGAAACCTAAGTCTACTTCAAGGTCCCCGTAGTCTCCAGGATAAGACGCCAGGGAATCATAAACTTTGACGCTTGCAAAGATGTGCTTGATGAAGGGAGTATTGAATGCTGCGCCAGCATCATATACAGGAGCGTCCGTCCTATCTTGGTAGAACTCTCCGCCATTCAGGATAAAGTCATACAACCA
>PIVM01000605.1 GCA_003353945.1 Gammaproteobacteria bacterium | reverse complement strand
AGTTTGTTCGTACAGAAACCCAAGGTAATCTTGGACAACTTCAGGGCTTACCCACATTCCGTATAGGTGAAACGCTGGGTCATACGTTTGATGGCTTAATTGATGATGTGCGTATATACGACATTGCATTGACTGCATCGGAGGTTCTTGATTTATACAATTTCGCAGGATATATAACTGATGCTGACGGAGACGGATATGCCTCAGACGTTGATTGTGATGATACAAACTCGGCGGTCAATCCTGGAGCTGCTGAGATACAGTACAACGGTATAGACGATGATTGTAACCTGGCAACACCAGATACAGTTGATTTTGACGGAGATGGTTATACCTCGGACGTTGACTGTGATGATACAAACGCAGCGATAAATCCTGGTGCTGTAGAAATTCAATATAATGGTATTGACGATGATTGTAACCTTGCGACAGCAGATACAGTGGATGCTGACGGAGACAGTTATACCTCAGACGTCGACTGTAATGATACAAATGCAGCGATAAATCCTGGTGCTGTAGAAATTCAATATAATGGTATAGACGATGATTGTAACCTTGCGACAGCAGATACAGTGGATGCTGACGGAGACGGAGACGGTTATACCTCAGCCGTCGACTGTAATGATACAGATGGAGCAATTAACCCTGGTGCAATAGAGGTGTTTGACGGGGTAGATAACAATTGTGACGGAGAGATTGATGAAGGCTTCTTAGCGATAGACGCTGATTTAGTTGGCTATTGGACATTTGACGAAGAGGTAGGTACTATGGCATTTGATTCATCGGCCAATAATAACGATGCCACTTTAATTAACGAACCAACCTGGACATCCGCAGGCAAGATGGGAGGCGCGCTCTCATTTGACGGAAGTGATGATTATGTAGATGCGGGAAATGATACAAGTTTAAATAATAGTATTTTTACAGTAGCGAGTTGGGTGAAATCTGACGTAACTTCAGGAGGTGGAGTACAAAGACCTGTCTGGTCATTGTCTACTAATGGCTACAACAGAGTATTTTTAAGGTATCCATCTGGCAATAATTCCAGTGCATCTGTATATGCGCAAATTAATGGGAAAGGATACTATGGTAGTAATATTGTTTCTACAATAGACACGAACTGGCATCATGTAGCTATAGTGTTTAATGGAAATTTATGGAGTTATTATCATGATGGTGAGTTTGTTCGTACAGAAACCCAAGGTAATCTTGGACAACTTCAGGGCTTACCCACATTCCGTATAGGTGAAACGCTGGGTCATACGTTTGATGGCTTAATTGATGATGTGCGTATATAC
>PIVM01000604.1 GCA_003353945.1 Gammaproteobacteria bacterium | reverse complement strand
GCTGCGATGATTTGCCGTGCTTCGCAGATTCTTCTACAGGGGAATCAACGTGTGTTAGCTGCATTCCGGAAAATGGTAACTGCTTGGACGCAACCGTGGAGTGCTGCGATGATTTGACGTGCTTCGCAGATTCTTCTACAGGGGAATCAACGTGTGTTGGCTGCATTCCGGAAAGTGAAACATGCGGAGATGATATCCCGGACTGCTGCGATGGTTACACGTGCTTCGCAGATTCTTCTACAGGGGAATCAACGTGTGTTAGCTGCATTCCGGAAAGTGAAACATGCGGAGATGATATCCCGGATTGCTGCGATGATTTGACGTGCTTCACAAATTCTACTACAGGGGAATCAACGTGTGTTAGCTGCATTCCGGAAAATGAAACATGCGGAGATAATATCGCGGACTGTTGCGAGGGTTTAACATGCAACAATAGCCAAACCGCGAACGGTACGTGTCGAAATGGTTCTCTATCACTGTTTAAAATGAACTTCTCGCTGAACCAGTTGGTGGGGTTTGCAGTGATGATGGTGGTGACTGGGCTTTTGTGAATTGCTTCTGCCTGAACAATTTTGTGGAAGGCATATTGGTCAATAATTGCAGGGCCCATTTTCTTTAAGTCCAACGCTATGGATGTGTGTGTATTCTAATTTGTTTTTGTCACTTTCTTTTATTTTCTGTGATGTGTTGTTTTGTGTTGCTGATGTAACGTTGTGAAATTTTCATAATCACTCTCATCATTGTTGTCTGTGCTGTTGTTTCTGTTGTGATTCACCATTGATGTTGCTAATTACTAATATATAAAAAAGAATTGCGCTGCGCCTACTTGAAAAGTGACATTTCTGCCACTTCCCACGAAAGTGAAACTGTCCTTGCACATAACCCCCGGGGATGACAGCCACTAGGGAAGATAACCCTAACGAACAGCCCACCAAGTTGCCACGTTCTCAAGTCTACTGTCGATGCACCCACTGAAACATCCATCAGCAGGAGGGGGTAGGCCCCAAAGCCACCGTCTGATCTCCGTTGCTGGCGGAGCTCACTTGCAGCCCATGTTCGTGCATGCTCTTCAGAAGAATGTTCCTCGCTCCATTCACATCCCTCCCCGTGGTAAAGCCAAATGATGGGCAGCTGAAAACCTTGGCAGATCCAAGCGTCTGGTGAGCGTTTCCACATGATCTACAGGTCTTGCTCGTGTATTCTTCTGTGACTGTGACGACCGCCATCCCCGCCTCAGCTGCTTTGGATCTCAGCAGCATCCTGAACGAGTAATGGCTCCACGTGAGCATCGCACAAGCAGTC
>PIVM01000603.1 GCA_003353945.1 Gammaproteobacteria bacterium | reverse complement strand
AGGTTGCAGACCAAAAACGACCACCGTTAGATAATATATATGAATAACAAATAACACTACTATGACACTAACAACTGAAGAATTAAGGGAAGAAATTTACACCGATCTAATACAGGAATATGACCACCTGACTCACGAAGAGATAACGGATATGGTCGATGTAGAAATGATAGTAACTTGGATTGCTGACGGAAATGTGGAAAGACTAGGTGAAGATACCTACGTAGAACACACAACACAGTGGAGGAAGAAGTTTACGATGACAGAGTTAATAAGGTTTTACTTAAAAGAGTTTTAGGTCGATGTCGAAGTAACGGATCTCACTGAGCTAACTTAGATAACTAAGCTTTAGTTAACAAATACTAGTGTAGAGTAGTCAGAGACTATCTATTAGACTATAACTACTATTTACTTGGAGTAATAGAATTACACTTAAACAACTAGTATTTTATTAAATTAATATAATTACCTGTTTTGGAGTGAAAGCTACAGTAAATATGGGATTATTTAAGTGAATAAGTGATATTAAGTGTTTGTAAGTGGCTACGGTAATGGTTGTCACGGTCGCAAACTAAAAACGACTACCGATAGATAATATAAATGTAACTAATAATAACTAATAAAACTATATAATATGAACCTAACAGACGAAGAATTACACTTATGTTACCAAGCACTATACTTCGAAGTAGATCAAGTAACCGACGGGCTTAAAGAGAACGTAGAAGACTACCAAGATGAAATAGTATTAATGAATAAAATATATTACCGAAATAACTAATAATAACTATTAAATATATAAATACCATGCAAAAAGCAGAACTAGAATTACCAGTAAAACAATTTCACCAACTATACGATTTATTAGGTGATATACTTGACCATGAATCCGATACTAATGACTTCAATATGGATAACTCTGATATTGAGTTGATTGAGGATATCCGGACTGAATTGTTCAACCAAATACCTGACGAAAAAACCTACACTGATTACGCTATAACCGGCCGATCGTCAAACCCTAGTATACAAGCGGGTAAACTATATAAAATAGTAGAACAAACGAGTAAGTACGGTTTTAAACTAGAAGTTGAAGATGGTGAAGTGATCTACTGTCTCTTCAAGAACTGTGCCTTCCTAAACGGTAGAGATTGGACCATTATTAACGTAGAAAACTAAGTAACTATGAAACTAACCGACGAAGAAATAAAAGAAATAGCGGATCGCATGGACGACCTAATGTGGCACGGATTTCACGATATAGTATACGATGTATACCTACAGCGAGATGACGAGGAAGAAT
>PIVM01000602.1 GCA_003353945.1 Gammaproteobacteria bacterium | reverse complement strand
ATAGTTGATGCCCCGGTGGCGCAGGGACCCGCATGATAGATTCTGAGAGTGGGACTCGACTCAGCTGCCTGCTATCCATAAATGTTCTGGGTAGTCGAATGGCCAATGAAAGGAGAGAAAACACTATTCCGTTGGACATTTGTCTAATAGAATGGCAATGTATCTGGTGATTCGAGAAATATAATACATCGTGCATAATGGGACTTGAGTTCATATCCTCTTAGCTATTCATATCAGCTTTATCTCGGGTGTTTACTAGGTAATCTGTTCCTCAGCACATTTCGTCAATGAAGAACAATGTCAGCCGATTGAAAGGCGACCGGTGATTTCACAACGCTCCCAATCGGCAGCGAGTTATTGTGAAATAATTAGATATTCCTTTTGCTCTTGTTTTAGCCGTACCAAGGGCAATGTGTAAATGCGCGGTGTTGAGAGTTGGCGGCACCATAAGCAAAGTTCGGTAGTCGACCAAAGTAGGGGACTTGGCGCGATATTGAAAGAGGTTTGCCTCGGAATCGATATGCAGTAGGACTAGCATCGTCGGATTGCTTGGATACGTTTGTCGTGGGACAGAGAAAGTGACATGCAAATGTACAGCGTCTCGATCGCTGTACTAAGCGGGTGTCGCACTTCTTTGCATTTGCTGTAGTAGGAAGGATGAGATTTTCTGTCGTTTTTGCTTGCGCGACCTCTAAAAGCGCTACTAGTTACATGGGTGTTGCTTGTATAGTTTTCCCGATGTGGGTGGGAAGTCGTATGCGAAGTTAGAGCATTGCGGTTGCTGTATTGACGGAGCGACATGATATTTTGTAAGATGCGCTAGTCCAAAATGCGCGTTTTCGCGTCGAATTTGATGCCGCCGGTTAGGAATCTGGCTAGTAGTCCATGGCGGCATGAACGCGCATCACGCCTTATGTTCCATTGCAATATACAGAGCAATGCGGATTTGCGGGTGTATTTTTTTTTGCAAGGGTCGGCGTGAAAGTCGAGCGACAGTCGATTGCGCCCAGGTGAGCACCATCGTCGCCCTCATCGTCATCGTTCCTCTCGTGGTGCGAAATGGCATGTATATGTTCCGACTGTATTTGCAACCAATCACGGTGTAGAAATTCATGTCGTTCTTCTTTTTACCCAATGAATGCCTATTCACATATTTCTAGCGAAACTAAATGCCGATAGAATAGAGCGTATCGTATTTCTAAAACTATGTAGCACTTGCATACAATGGTATCACGCCGTTGCAGAAGCACAAATAGAAAAGCAGGAAGAGGTCGAGGATCGACTTATGCAAACACATAGAGTATGCGG
>PIVM01000601.1 GCA_003353945.1 Gammaproteobacteria bacterium | reverse complement strand
TACTCGTGGGAAGTACGATTTCCATGGTGAAAAGGGATACGCAGGTCCACCTGGGTCAAAGGGTTCCAAAGGCACGGTCGGATTCAAAGGTGAAAAAGGACAGGCTTCGGGTGTGTTTAACTTCCGGGGATCTGTCTCCACGGTTGGTGATTTGTCTGGTCCAAGCACCGATCCTAAGAATGCTGGAGACGTATGGAAGGTTGAAGATGTAGACGAATTCTGGGTGTATACTGGCACAACTTTCATTCTCCTTTCTACGGCATTGAGTGTAGTAAAAGGAGAGAAAGGAGAGAAAGGACAAGAAGGACAAGATGGTGAGAAAGGGGAGAAAGGACAAGGGGGCCAAAAGGGAACATCGGGAGTAAAAGGCCAAAAAGGAGATACTGGAGAAAAAGGTCTAAAAGGTCTAATTGGAGTCGCCGGTGCTAAGGGAATCAAGGGAGCTCTTGGAAATAAAGGTGAGGTAGGCGACGAAGGTTCCAAGGGAGAAAAAGGTCAAACCGGAATCCAAGGCGTCAAAGGCGAAAAAGGCATTGATGGTTCTAAAGGTGAAAAGGGAACCTTTGGTGACAAAGGACAAAAGGGAGGTAAAGGAGAAATTGGGCAAGGAGTTAAAGGGGTTAAAGGCTCACCAGGAAAAACATTCACGTATAGAGGTGAGGTTGCCAACTCAGGCCTTTTGCCTCCCACAGCTACGGAAGGTGATGTCTATAAAGATGAATCCACAGGTGACTACTATGCCTGGAATGGAACTTCGTGGGACAACATCGGGCAACTTAACTCTTTCAAAGGAGAGAAAGGACGACAAGGTGATAAGGGTATTGATGGCACCAAGGGACAAGACGGAGGCACCGGAGACAAAGGTCAAAAAGGACAGACTGGCGTAGGGACCAAAGGTATTAAAGGTATTTCAGGGAGTAAAGGTGATGATGGGTTTGGTGAAAAAGGTCAGAAGGGACGCATAGGTGGTAGCGGACCAAAGGGACAAAAAGGAAAAAATGGAAATAAAGGGGTAGGCGACACCGGCGACAAAGGTCAAAAAGGTAAAACAGGGAGCACTGGGTCTGGGACGCAGGGAAGTAAAGGCCAAAAAGGAAAAACCGGGAACACAGGTAGTGCCGGACCAGTCACATTTACCGTAACCAGTGGCGTCCTATACGCTAACTTCTAATTATGACTAAGAAAAGAGTCGTCACCTTACAGACTGCACGGAAGCCCACGACTTCATCTGACATTTCAAAATGGATTCCTGGCGGACCGGCCGAGGTAAGTGCAACCAGTCGGACCCATATTGTGGGGAATTATACGTCCTCT
>PIVM01000011.1 GCA_003353945.1 Gammaproteobacteria bacterium | reverse complement strand
CAGCGCCTGCATCTCAATATTGTTGGCCTGGACCGCCCCGGCATTGTAAAAGAAGTATCTCATGCCCTGTCAAAACGCCAAATCAATGTCATTGAAATGTCTTCAGGACTGACCAGTGCCGCCATGAGCGCTGAAGCATTGTTCAATGCAGAAGCCATCATCGAACTGCCTGACAACGTTGATCTTTACGAACTGGAAGAACAACTTGAAGACATCGCGAATGATTTAACTATCGATATTAATCTGGAATACACTGATACCAGATAGGAGAAATGTGCTATTGAATGTTGAAGACTGAAGGTTGAAGGCGGCAAGCTCGATTCAACGTCTTTTCAACCCTGCAAGCAAGCGTTTGATTAGCACACCAGCGGCCAATACCAACGCAGCCACAAGCATCACCATGAGAAGCATCAGTAAGGAATAAAAAAATACACGCCAGATCTCTTCTGCAGGCACACCAAAGGAAAAAACCGCTGCAAAGGCAAATGAGGCCGTCGCTAGAATGGCAAGAAACAAAGTACGATAACGGTGCAAACGCTTCAGACGGCATATCATATGCGTGCAATCTCTATTTATGGCCAACAGCAGTTAATTTGACAGCACCATGGTATGACATCATACTGCGCTTACCCCCTTTCTCTAGAATGGCGGCATCGCCAATTCAAGTGCTAATTCGCTGTCTTCAGGTAAAGTCCGATTGGGATCAGCAAAATAGAAATAGAAAAGCTTATAATCATTTGATGATACTTGAAAAGATTGTTCACCATCACCATCGAGGTCCACTTCATACGTGTTGTTCGAATCATCAATTATTCCATCGCAATTAACATCTACCTGCACTTCATCTTCATCAATCCAAGCCTCATGGATTGATCTACCACCATATATCGGAAACGAGTCATCTGTCGAAAACGAGCTTACAAGTCCAAATGTTACGGGTCCTAATACGACGTCGTGTTCACAGTGTGGGGCCTGATTGATAAAGTCACCATTATGATAAGCAACTCCTTGGAAAACGTCCTTAAAGAGGTAAAAGTAATTCATTACGCTGGTATATATGAAGTTATAATCTTTACCAATTTTTGGCGTATGGTGTAAGCCCAAATTGTGCCCCAATTCATGCAAGATAGTTTTACCCTGTCTGGATTGTAAGGTTGTGGTACTCAAATAAAGTTGACCCAGTGTCACGGTAGATACTGGTCCGCGATAAAGTGCCTGACCGCTGCCACCGTTAGGCGTTGTGTTGGCGAACAGCATATAGTAGAAAATTTTCTTTCGCCATGGATTAAAAACTTGTGGGTTGTTGTAATAATCGTTGATAACGTGTTTATCTGCCGAGCCATCGAAGGAGACGGTGTGTGCATAGTCGACTTGATTTCCGCCGCCGAGATCAAAGCGCTCGGGATTGATGCCGAGGGCCTGGTCATACAGGTCGCCAACATCAAAATGCAACTTTACAGAATAGAGTTCACCGAATTCAGGGTCGTCGGCAATGTTTTGGAACTCGTCTCTGATCGCTATTAGCGCCGATTCCATAGGCACCAATCCTCGGTCGTAATCGCCGTCAGTTCCGTAGGGATCCATATAGTCAATTTCTATAAAAATGTCTTTGACACCAGGTCTGGCGCCCCACTCATACAATGGAAGGCCCCACCAACTGGCGCCTTCCACTTCGTACTGATCAGGGATGCCGTCTGCATCATCATCGATCAGTTCATCTTGTGAGTAGCTGTAGGTTGTAGCGAAAATTGTAATAGCAAGTATTGGCAAGTATTTGATAGCTACGTTTTCAAAACTATGGCTTTTTTTTGGCGGGAATAAAAAGAAAAGTTTCATATTTCGTCAGTCCATTCAATATTATATATACCAGCGCACTGGCTCGGCTGAGGGCAGCCAATGGTCTCCACCGCTACTCCAGAGTTTGGCCAGTCCTTTGACGCTTGAAATAGCATCAGCTTGAGATACCACCTCTGTGTTGGAATAGTGTCGTGCTTGGCTATCACAACCATAGCGCCGTCCTCATCAATACCCCAGCGGTTGATAGGATAGACCTTACCGCCATAGCCAATTGTTGATACAGCCGTGCTATCAAAACACAGCGTATATTTAGTGTCTAAAGTGGTTTTTAACAACAGGCATTGAGCCTCCAAATCCGCCGTCTGAAAGCTATCTTGGAGATATGCCCAGGTTGGCAAATGAAGACCTTCATAAAGGTTAGGATCTTCGTTGATGGAATTGAAGTGTCGTATCGAGCCTCGATAAACCTCTTCTAAACCGGATTCCAATATATACAAGGCTTCTTCGCGAGTGATCAGTGTTTTATTGATTGATTGGAGAAATGCCTTCACGGCAGGATCTGCGCTGAAGTCATCGACGGATTGCTTGAAATTAACAATGACGCCCAGGGCCTTTGCATGAGTTTCTGCTGAGATAAACACGCCATTATCATAGTGATTGCTCAGGTGTTGGTCATTATCAAGGGATAAGACGAAACGCGTACGATTAAGAATGTCGTCATCGGTTGACAGCTTATAATCCGCGACATTGTTTATTAGTTGGGTCAAGGTTGGGAAATTCAGGCTTAGCAACATCAACAATCAAAAGAGCAGTTTTTGTGGCAACATAGGCAATAGACTCTGAGCTGACTTTTAAGCGCGTTGCAGCCGCTAGCGTATCGAAATGACCGACAATATCGCCCTCAAGGGAAGGATTTTTAATCGTATTATTTTCGTAAGCGCCAATTGATCCACGTAGCCATCACTATTTGGTGAGGGCGTACTGCCTACTTGATATTCCATGGCAGTAGCGCCTCAAAATCTTCAACTGTCTCAGCATAAGGTATACGCTTGAGCATCTTGTGCAGGTATTCATAGGGCTCTAGATTGTTGGCTTTAGCAGACTCAATTAAGCTGTAATAGATTGCGCTGGCTTTCGCACCCTTCGGCGTATCGGCAAACAACCATGCTTTTCTGCCACAAACAAACGGCCTTATTGCATTCTCTGCCCGGATATTACTCATCTGCAGGCGACCATCTTCGCAATAGGCAGTGAGTCGTGACCACTGGTTGCAGGTGTAGGTCATCGCTTTTCGCGTTAGACTATCCTTTTCAACCTTGGCAATATTTTCGTCCACCCATGCTTTATATTCCTCAAGCAATGGTACGCTTTGCTTCTGTCGTTCTTGATAACGCTGCTCAGGTGTCAGCTCTTTAATTTCACGCTCAACATCATACAGTTTATCTATCATTTTGATGGTTGTTGCGGCTTTGCATATTTTTGTACTTCGGTTTTTCTTGGGCACAGCTTTAAGCGCATCGGCGTAATAGCGCCTGGCGTGATCCATACAGCCCAAGCGTGTTAGCCCTTGCTTTCTACACGCGGCATCATAGCCAGCATAACCATCGGTTTGCAGGTAGCCCGAGAAACCATCAAGCAGGCGCATGGGTACCTCCTGACTTCTTGAAGGATCATATTCAAATAATACTGCCGGTTTCTCAGGCGGGCCGCCTAATGTCACCCACATGTATTTATCAGAAATCGCCGAGCGTCCCGCCTCCTTTAGCACTTGTATGCGTGTTTCATCAGCTTGTATGTAGTCGTAAGCCAATTGATGCTCTCGCATAAGATTTATCAGTGGCTGTAGCTGAACGGATAAGCGTATCATCCAGTTGGCCAAGGTGGTGCGGGTGATAGTGCCACCATAGCGCTTTAATATTTTCTCTAATCGATACAGCGGCAGACCATCGCAGTACTTTGCCACGATGACGTACGCCAATAGACTGATACTGGCGATAGATTTTGGAATTGGATGCTTGGGGAGTGTGGCTTCTTTGATGATGCGCTTGCCATCTTCTACAAAGACGGCTTTCTCTTGCAGGTATTCTAAGACTCTGACTTTTGCCGGAACGATATCCAATTCTTCTTTTACTTTTGAGTAGAAGGTGCCAACAGCGCCTTCTTTTTCTTCGTCGCTTAAATCGAGGTGTATTTGCTCGCGAGGGATTTTTTCTGATAAAGGCTTTCGTCCACCGTTCCCCTTTTTCTTTTTGAGGGTTGACTCTGGCTGAATCTCTTCGTCGTCACTCGCTTGCTGCTCGACTTCATCGAACAAGCGGCCCTGTGCAGGCGACTGTTCGCTGCTTCGGCCATATTGCCTGGCACGCTCCAGGCGAAGGTATTCTTCAAGCATGGTAATGCGCTTTTGTTGCACTTCAATGACTTCGCTTTTCTTATCAATGACACCAGATTGCGATTGGATTGTTTCGAGTAATGCCTGGATGTTTACAGCGCTCACATCAATAGCCGCATCGTCTCGCGGATGCGATAACGTGCTGGGTTGAGGTGTTTTTTGCTGCTTTTTCATGGCGTGTATTTTAGCAAATCCCACTCATAAAATCTTATTAATATGACGTTTCATACTGTAATTTTTTGTGAGGTTTCATCTGCATAACGTCATACCCATCAAGCAACCAATTCATTTGTTGTCCGCTTAGCGTGACCATTTCATCGGTCTTTTTTGGCCACTTGAATTTTTCTTCACTCAGACTTTTGTAATACAGCACGAAGCCGTTATCTTCCCAGAAGAGGCACTTGATTTTGTTGCGCTGCCGATTCGTAAAAGCGTAGAGGTGCCCGTCAAAAGGGTTGTGACCAAGCTCTAGTTCAATGATCGCAACCAGTCCGCGGTGTGCTTTTCTGAAATCGATGGGATCTCTATGCAGGTAAATGTTTGTCAGCGCCGTATTAGGGCGCATGATGGTGGTGGTTGGTGCGTTCATTTGAGCATCTCCATCAGGTGCTTTACGACCGTTAGGTTGGCTGCATCAATGCCGCTCAATTGAATGCCACCGGAAAAAGTCAGGGTGAGAGCTTCATTGCATGGAGAGAGAACCTCGACCGCCGCAAATTTTGATGGCTGCGCTTTTGGCGTTTTATTAGAACTGCCGTCGATTTTGCTCTTTTGATAGCTTAGCTGGTAAACCTTGATATTTTCTCGATCACAGTAAGCGGTTTGGGTTAACCCAGATGATTTCCAGTCTCGAATGTGATTGGCCCAGTATTCTTTATTATCTGCTGCTGATTGCATTGTCATTGCCCACTTGTATGTTGGAGGCTATTATGACGGCTACGATTAAACTGGGTAGTACGGGGGTTTATTGGCGCTTACTTATTTTCCGCTAAATGGATATCATTGATAACGTCTTGTAAATGTTGTTCGGAATATTGGGTGACGGACTGAAAATGAATTTGAGGATTGAATTGCAGAACGTCGTCGGTATCGATTTTTCCGTCGCCGTTGAGATCCTCGGTGAGTAATTGTGGCACCATATCTTCAAGAAATTGTCGGATCTCTTCTTCTGATGTACCGAGATCCAAAAGATTCTGTACGGATTGAAACAAGGCTTCGGAAACCGCCGTGACTTGCCAGGTGTCCTCTAGCATCTGCTCACCGGTAATAAAGGCATGAAAGTTTCCTTCTACCGGCGTGGGTTCTTCATCCAGCACACCATCATCATTGGCATCGATATCAAAACCGCCGCTGACGGTGACCAGATAGAGTTTATTTGCTTGAACGTAACACTCTGGGAAATTGATAATACCGGCTTGTTCAAGATTTTCACTAGTGGTCGTAGTTGCTTGGCAAAGCGGCGTGTCTCGATCAGTGATGTCGAACACCTCAACAGCAGCCCCTATAACAGGCCCCAATAGGGCTTTGCCGGGAAGTCCTGTTGTTCCGCCCACACCTCCGACAGTGCCACCTTGTTCATCTGCTCCCTGAGAATTTTTTCCTCCACCGCCGCAAGAGGTAATAAGTAGAATAAGCGTTACAGCAATAATGCGCTTTAGCAGCAATAACATCTGTGATTCCCTAATGGTATGGGTCTTATTTATTTTTTTCTGATCCCATTATCTTCTATCTATTTTCTTTTCTAATTCTATTATCTTCTACCTATATTCTTTTGTCTATTTATTCACCTATCTATTCTTTCGTTTCATCAAAGAAGTAAACTCCAACTCCCACTCTGCGGAGGGCGGGTTTCTTACTGGAGCCTTTGATGCCACTTTGAGCCTCCTGTCGTTTGTGGTATTCCCTGGACTTGTCGATGACCCAGTTATCCAATCTAACCAACATCTCGTTAAGCTCAGTCGTTGCTCGATCTTTTAGTTCCGCTGCGACACTTTCGGGCACGCGGTCGCGATCCAACTCCAATTGTACTCGAAGATCCTTGCCCAGCATGTTATGACCAATTGTGCCGATCAGATGAGATGTCATTGAACCCAGCATTGTCACATTTTCTTCGGATGTTTCGGCAGGGCAATAGACTGTTTTTAAAAGCCTTATTTTACCGTTATCCAATTGACGGACTGTATTGGCGCTAATTAACTCATCTAACACTGCATTGGTGGTCATACCGCCGCTAAACTGCTTAACCAAGCCATCAAAACTGGGCACCTTACCATTAAGATTGATATCAATGGGGTGGCCGTCTTTATCTTGATATTGTTTGCTGTGAACCCACCCATTGACCACTGCCGTGGCTCGATTGAGAAAACTCCAGGATTCCAAACCCCGTTTTATGGCCTCACTTCTTTCCCTTAATCGTGTCAATTCAACACGATTAATACCAGTGAGAATACTGATTCGAATCGCGCTCATCGACTTGCCTGGCAGTTTGAAGTCCTCTTCAGCTGCATCGACATAGGCGCGTTTTAATACCTCATCGGCTTCAGGGTAGCCCATGCCGTAGCGCATAAGGATGCTCACCAGCCTGCGTAAAATCGTATAACAGGCACGGGTGATAATGGGTGCGCCCCTAAATACGTCATTATCTTTATTCATAGTGGTGAAATTATAACCTCAAGCAATTGACTATATTTTCGGTTTGCTGAATGATAAATACAAGCAGATTTCAATAAGACCTGAATTAGAATGATCTGCAGCAATCTGCGATGCATATAAAAACAATATATTTGTATTAATGGCACAATGACTATAAGCCATTAATTATAAAAGAATATTGTAGCATATATACTTGCAGCATCCCTTAATACCCAATAATAACTTGTATATTTAATTGTATTATTATTACAAACAGGTGTAGGATTTCAACATGAAAGAGGCGAGCTGGATGTTCAGCTCTAGTTTCTCTGGCCTGCTGAGCTGCTTAATCGGCAACTTGAGGCAACCGGTTGTACGAGGTTGCAAGCAAGATTAATGATCGACGGAAAGGACGAGAGGATGAAGGATTGAGATACAAGTACAAGGAGGTTCACTTTATTACTCTATTTAACGTCCCGCATGGACATTTTGCATCGAGCTTAATTACAGGAGGGGGAAACAAGTTTATCGTTTTGTTATTAGCTTGCTTAACTTTAGTCGCAAGATAGATAGCTCAATAAAAATAGAAAATATCAAAAAAAGGATTCAACGATGAAAACCTATACTTATGCCAGTGCGATTACCGTCGCAACATTAACTTTGAGCGCAGGTTGTATGCCAGGTGGAGGGGGGGGGCTCCTCTAATTGGTACATTGATAATGATTTAGATGGCTATGGTGATCCAATGATTGTCGTGTCAGCAGAAGAGTGCCCAAGCGGGCATGTGTCTAATAACCTTGATTGTAATGATACAGATGCCAGCATCAACCCGGATGCCGCCGAAATATTCGATGACATTGATAATAACTGTGATGGTGGCATTGATAACGTACCGTATTGGTACGCTGATACTGATACGGATGGTTACGGTGACCCTGAGCTTAGCCTGCAAGAACCACTGCAGCCTAATGGCTATGTGTTAGATAATACGGATTGTGATGACACGGATGGCACAATCAATCCCGGCACCCCAGAAATTGATGGCGATGACATCGACAATAACTGTGATGGGTCGGTCGATATCATCATTTATGCCATAGGCGATACAGGGCCAGCAGGTGGTATTGTGTTTTATGTGGACGAGACGGGGCTGCAAATCATGGAAGCTGCGCCTGTAGATCAAGATGCTCTAGGTGCCGAGTGGGGGTGTGATGGTCTCAACATTCCTGGCGCCAGCGGCACTGCGATAGGTACGGGTGCTCAAAATACGGCAGATATACTTGCCGCTTGCAGTCAAACAGGGATAGCGGCAGAACTGGCCAGCAACTACAGCTTAAACGGTTATGATGATTGGTTCTTGCCATCGAAAGACGAAGTATTTGCCATGTATCACAACTTGTCAGGCATTGTGAGTTGGCAAAGCCCCGGCTATTGGAGTTCAAGTGAGGACAATGCTGTCTTTATTCCGGAGATCGCTGCATGGTCGATGGACTCTGTTGGCACCGCATGCAACTTTTATGGACCACCGACTTGCGTAGATTCACAAATGCCCATGAGCAAAGTTAGTGCTCTTAGAGTGCGCGCTGTTCGGGCTTTCAATATGGTGCCGTATTGGTATGCCGATACAGATATGGATGGGTATGGTGATCCCAGCGCTGCTTTAGTGCAACATACCTCACAACCTGATGGTTATGTGGCAAATAATGCCGATTGCGATAGCGCTAATGCAGATATCAATCCCGGCGCGATCGAGATAGCCGATAGCCGATAGCATTGATAACAACTGTGACGGCCAAATCGATGAAGGCTTTGTCCCGGTTTCGTGGTACGAGGATGCGGACGGTGACAGTTACGGTAATCCTGATGTGAGCACGCTTGATATCGTTCAGCCAGCCGATTATGTAGCGAACGATTCTGATTGTGATGATACCGATGGCACGATAAATCCCGCTGCTGCAGAAATTGTTGGCGATAGCATCGACAATAACTGTAATGACCTGATTGACGAAGTATCCATTGGCGATACAGGGCCAGCGGGCGGTATTGTGTTTTATAAGGATGGCACGGGCTACCATGGTTTGGAGGTATTGCCGGAAGATCAATTTCTTGCTGATGTAGAAGTTAACTACTCTCCTCAATGGGGATGTGCAGGCACAGGCACCGAAATTCCTGGTGCTGACGGCACAGCGATCGGTAACGGAGAGCAAAATACCGCTGATATTCTCGCCGCTTGCACTGAAGCGGGGATCGCGGCAGAATTTGCTAGCAACTATACCTATGGTGGTTTCAATGATTGGTTTTTGCCGTCGATAGACGAGTTGGATGCCATGTTCACAGCGGGATTGATTAAGCGTGGAGATTGGCCAGGAGATCCTTGGTATTATACTCCGCAATGTTTCTGGAGCTCTAGTGAAGAAAGTAGAATGAACGCTTGGGGTATAACCAACTTGGATTTCCCCGGTTATTATACCCCTGGTGACCACGTTATTTATTCAAAATTGAGTAGTTGTGCAGTGTGGGCTATTCGGGCTTTTTAACCATCTGATTTTTTAGCCATTTTTCTTGTCAATAAAAACGGAGCCTTCGGGCTCCGTTTTTGATTTCATATTTTAAAGCGCTCACGTATAGTAAATACGCCGCGACCTTCAAATTGCGCAGTGCGGCCCTATAGATACCACTTCAAAAGCGACTAAACTCAAAATCTTATGCAATGCTGGGGAGTTATTGTCTTTGCAACATGCCCTAACCCGTTACATGCAGTGATAGCCTAAAAATCAAAACCCTTTTCAATGCGCCCGAAACAGGTTTTGTTCAGGTGTTTTTCCAATCCTATTTCCTTAAAGATACAAAAGACAATAAAGACACCCATAGACAGACAAAAGAAATAAAGACACCTGACTCGCAGGCATTCGACAAACGCCATTTTCAAAAACTTTGATTAACTACTAAACTTATTGAATAATCATGTGAGGTTGCATTCAATAAAAATGCAAATGCGAATAGATAAGTGAAATAATGCTGCAGGTTCGTATACACATCATTCGTTCTGCAATCTTGAAAACGCGGGCAACTCTTCCAGAACGGAATTTGAATGTGTATGCATAAAGAAAGATCAAGTAATAAGCGGGATGCTTTGTTTAATACCGGGAATGCGTTAATAACCAAGCTTGCTAGCAGCTTCTTTTATCCGAAATGCAGTACCGACAAGTCCTTTAAATTGGCTTTCAAAATGTTGGAATAGATACAACCAGTGCTTAGTTTTGAAAACTTTGGCTACCCGGACAATGTGTACAAAACGAGCAGTTACACAGAATCTAGAACAGTACCATTAACGCAGTAGCTTTTTAGCCAGGAGGTCAGATAAATCGCGTCTACCATCAACAACTGACATCACCAAAACTTTTTTATTTTGTGCCTGGTAGATGATTCTATAGGATTTAAAATATATCTGCCTGAAGATCATAACCCCGATTCGGGCTAGTTCAGGCACTCGTCTTCCTCTGTTTGGCTCAATTTCAAGGGATAAGCATGCTGATTCAATCTTTTCCAAAACATGTTCTGCCGATTCAACCGAATCGTTGTCAGCAATGTATTCGATTATCTCCAAAATATCACGTTCAGCGGTTTCAGTTAATATGACTTTAGATTTATTAGTCATTGTTGTCTTTCAACTTTTTCTTAATATCGCCAAAAGCGCCTTTTGCAGACTTAATTCTTCCTTCTTCGATATCCTTTTGGCCCAGCGCAAGTATCTTTAACAACGCTAAAGAATCCACTAACTCTTCATAACTTTTAATATCTTGTAATACTGCTGTTGCTTCACCATTTTGTGTAATAATCAGAGGTTGGCCAGATTTGCCGATATTTTTTAATATTTCCGCTGTATTGTTTTTTAAAAAGCTAACCGATTTTACTGAATTGCTAAGTTTCATAAAGCCCACCATCTTAGACTTAATTATGACCGAATTAAGCCCTAACCTCAAAGTATAGGAATCTTAAACGCCCCATTCACCAAAGTCCACCCCTATAACACACAAGACTTTCCACTGAAGTTAGCCCACCAGCAGCGTATCTCATCGGACTATATCGGGTAATTCATGCCAAAACTATGCGTGGTTATGATCTCAAAGAGATATCTGCTGGCGAGATTGCAGGCAAACTCATCGGTTTTTCCTCCTCCGAACTGTCCGACATCTACGACAAAAACAATGCCATTAAAAATATCGAGAAAAAAACGCGGTGAACGTCGTAGCAAGCTAATCGATGCAATTAGAGCAATTAAGACAGAGACCCATCAGTCAGGGATTTGTGTAAAAAAAAGAAAATTGGTTTCATCCAATTTGAAGGGGCTAATAGTCACAACTAATACATGTAAAGACTGGACTGTAAAGAACTGACTCTACTTCTCTGCACCTTCCTTATAAATAGCAGCCTTGCCGCGCCCTCATCCTAACCTTCCCGGAATGCCGTACCACCCTAGGGAGAAGGGACTGGTTAGCTTTTGCGACACCCTCTCTATTAGGGACGATTAATTATTGAAACATACTCAGCAAAGTGCCCCTTCCTGAGACCACTCACAACGCACGGATAAATCACCACTATCTGGCTCGTGATAGGAGCGCTGAGATTCCCAAGTAAACGTATGGGTACCGGACAGCTCAGTTTCCAGATGCACGGTGACAGAGACCCAATACATTTTCTGCAGCATCTTTTCAAACTCTTCAATCCATTGATCCCACTCGTACTCAACGGCCTTATAGGATGCACCAAAATGCATGACTTCGGTTTGATAGCCCTGACCGTCATTCATTTCTGAAGGAACTGAAAACATTTCTCGACACAAAAATGGCCAGTCTTCTGCTGGAGGGAGGGACAACATTGCTTGACGATTGGTTTTACGTCGCGTTATGCTCGTGTCATTCTGAGGATCACTGACAAGATCCTTAATACAGCCGTAAACAATCGACTCCTGATCCATATTATTATTTCCCCTAGCAGCAAAATTAGTAGCAGATCATTTGAGGGTTTTAGCATCCAGCCCTAATTTACTCCAAACGAACTCAACCCAAACGAGCTCAACCTGGACATACTCAACGCAGGCGAGCGTATCTTATCGCATATCAGCGATCAGAAAAACGGGTTTCAAGGTTTCTCTACAAGCTTGGCATCCTGCAGCCAGAAAAAACTGATTAGCAAGGCCAATAAAGAAACAGCACTTGCCATCAGAAAAGTGCTTGATGCACTGCTGTCCCAATACCAGCCACTGATCAAGGCCCCCACCGCACCACCCGCTCCAAAACTGACACTGCTGTAGATTGCCTGCCCCTGCCCTTCATGACCACCCTTAAAAAAACGACGCACCAATTCGATCGCCACGGCATGAAAACTGCCAAAAGTCGCTGCGTGCAAACATTGAGCAAACAACAGGACTAAAAGATTATCGACCAGATAGGCAATTAATAACCAGCGCAGACAGGCCAGTAGCAGTGTCACGAGCAGAATGTGTCGAATACTGAACCGTGATAGCAAACGATGCATAAAAACAAACAGAACCACTTCAGCTAACACACCCAAGCCCCACAACTGACCAATCATGGCTCTAGAATAGCCAAAGTCCTCCAGGTAAATACTAAAGAACGTATAGTACGGACCGTGCCCAACTTGCAGCAGAAAACAACAGACAAAAAAGGCAATGACCGCGGGTTTGCGCAATATGCTGCGCAAGCCTTCTGTCGATTCTTCAGTATGCGGTGCAATCTTTTCCACAACAAACAGACTGCTCAACCAGATGCTCGCTAATAAGATCGCCAGCATCCAGGGCAGATAGTCAATGCTGACCACATCAAAAACATAACCAAACCCCGCTACCGTAGCGATAAAACCAACTGATCCCCACAATCGAATTTGACTGTAACGATGATGATTATCCAGGTGCGACAGTGTAATGACTTCAAACTGAGCAAGAATCGCATTCCAGAAAAAACTGAAAACGGCGATAACCACGACCAACCATCCAAGACCGAAATCAATAAAAACGCCCAAAAAGCAGACAAATGCCAGCAGCGCTCCCTGGCGAATAATTTTCATCCGCTGGTTTTTTTGATCCGCCAGCCAACCCCAAATGCTGGGTGCAATGATTTTTGTTCCCAGAACAATCGATGAAATCAGACCAATGGCTTTGGCTGAATAGCCCATATTCTCAAGATAAAGACTCCAATAAGGAATCCAGGCGCCAAGAAATGCAAAATAGAAGAAATAAAAACCCGACAGCCGCCAGTAGGGTAGCCTGTCCTGCCCTGTGATCATCAAGGTAAAACCTAATCGTGTTTGACTGACGGAGGAACAACCGGTGTTGCGCTGATCACATCCAAATTCTGCCCGCGATGACGCAGCAAATGATCCATTAACACAATGGCCAGCATCGCCTCTGCAATCGGCGTCGCCCTGATACCAACACAGGGATCGTGACGGCCTTTTGTGACAACCTCCACTTGATTGCCTTCTCGATCAATGCTCTTACCAGGCAGTCTAAGGCTGGATGTGGGTTTCAATGCAATATGCGCAATGACATCCTGACCCGTGCTAATGCCGCCGACCACGCCACCGGCATGATTGGAGAGAAAGCCTTCCGGCGACATTTCATCCCGGTGTGAGGTGCCTTTTTGTTCGATAACATCAAAACCATCCCCCACTTCCACGCCTTTTACCGCGTTAATACTCATCAGGGCATGGGCAATATCAGCATCCAGGCGATCAAATACCGGCTCGCCCAAGCCCGGAGCCAAACCGCTGGCCACCACCGTTATTTTTGCACCGATGGAATTCCCCTCTTTATTGAGGCCCGCCATATACTGCTCCATTAAAGGCACTTTATCAGGATCAGGGCAGAAAAACGGATTATTATCGATTTCATCCCATAACAGCTTTTCCGCCTTGATGGGTCCCAACTGGGAAAGATAACCCCGAACCAACACACCTTGCTGTTGTAAATACTTTTTTGCGACAGCACCCGCTGCCACCCGCATAGCGGTTTCCCTGGCCGAAGAACGCCCACCTCCACGATAATCTCTATATCCATATTTTTGCGTATAGGCATAATCAGCGTGAGCAGGCCTGAAAATATCTTTGATATCGCTATAGTCTTTGGAGCGCTGATCCGTGTTTTCAATCAACAAACCGATGGGCGTACCAGTGGTTTTTCCTTCAAACACGCCTGAGAGTATTTTGACTTGGTCAGCCTCACTGCGTTGAGTGGTAAACTTGGAAGTGCCGGGTTTGCGACGATCCAGATCAGTCTGCAAATCTGCTTCACACAATGCCAACCCCGGAGGGCAACCGTCAACAATCGCCCCTAATGCAAGCCCATGACTTTCACCAAAAGTGGTCACGCAAAACAGCTTTCCAATCGTATTACCGGCCATTCATTATTCCTGTGAAACGAGTACATTAGACACGATTATACGTTATGCAAACAAATCCCGATATTGCAACAGTTCTTCTCGACTCAAAACCATCACACCCTGCCCTCCACGGGCAAACTCAACCCAGGTAAATGGCACATCAGGATATTGTTCTTCCAGGTTCATGCCACTGTTGCCCACTTCAAGCACCAAGAGCCCATCAGCATTCAAATAGTCTACAGCCTCATGCAATATTTGTTTGGCCAGTTGTAATCCATCCTCTCCGGCCTCAAGTGCCAACGCAGGCTCGTGATGATATTCCTCCGGCATCACTGCCAAATCCCGCGCATCAACATAGGGCGGATTCGACACAATCACATCATAGGTGTCACGCTGGGGTTGCAACTGATCAAACAAATCCGATTGCACAACTCGCACCCGATCTTGCAGACTATGAAAGGCAATGTTCATCGTTGCCACTTCCAGCGCCTCGACACTAACGTCCAGCAGATCAACACTTGCCTGGGGCATGTAGGCCGCACTGGCAATGCCTATACAACCGCAGCCAGTGCACATATCCAATATCCGTGAAACCTGCATATCCCCCACCCAGGGCTGAAACTCGTTTTCAATCAATTCCGCAATCGGTGAACGAGGAACAATCACCCGCTCGTCTACCTTGAAAACCAGGCCCGCAAACCACGCCCTTCCTGTCAGATAAGGAGCAGGAATTCGCTCTACCACGCGGGTTTCAAACACAACCAGTAATAACTGTCGCTCTTCTGGTGTCAATCGAGCATCAAGTATCTCTGGAACTATCTCCGGCGGCAAATGCAAGGCATGCAAGACTAATTGCAGCGCTTCGTCCCAGGGATTGTCAGTTCCATGGCCATAATACAAATCAGCCTGGTGGAATAAGCTAACAGCCCAGCGCATATAATCGCGAATTGTATAGAGCTGTTTGGCAATCTGTTCTCTGGTTTCCACGAAAATCCCCCTATAGTGTTAATCCGTCATGGTGCATTCAAAGTATGTCGCATCACCTAACGGCCCGTGGCGCGTATTATAACCATCGATATGCTGCTTGGTAGTCTTGGCTATATTTTGTTAACATCACGCTTTTACCGTAATGCCACACTCCCCCTGCCTGCACGATGCCAAAAAAAGAGGCCCGACATGAAAGATGCGTTTGCCAGCATAATCTCCCATATTGGTGAAGACATTAACCGGCCTGGCTTGCGGGATACGCCTGAACGCGCCGCTCAAGCTTTCGAGTTTTTAACCCAGGGTTATCAGCAAACGCTTGATGAGATCGTCAACGATGCGCTATTCCCTTCCGATTCTGATGAAATGGTCATCGTACAGAATATTGAACTGTATTCTCTGTGCGAACACCATCTTCTACCCTTTATTGGCAAATGCCATGTCGCTTATCTTCCCACGGGCAGGGTGATCGGCCTGTCGAAAATAGCCCGAATCGTGGATATGTATGCACGTCGCCTGCAAATCCAGGAAAATCTAACCAAGGAAATTGCCACATCGATTCGAGACGTGACAAAAGCGGCCGGTGTCGGAGTCATTATCGAAGCCCAGCATATGTGTATGATGATGCGCGGCGTGGAAAAACAAAACTCCATTATGAAAACCTCTGCCATGCTCGGTGCATTCCGTTCACGGGAAGGTACACGTAATGAGTTCCTATCGCTGATCAAGCATTCCTATTAACGAGCAGCGTTATCGCGGTATTAATTCTACTCTCTCGACGCCCTGCTCAATGGCCGTTAGTGGCGCCAATGGGCCAATGCCGTCAAGTATTAACTGATCGACTTCAGCACCAGCCACCACTAGCTGATCCTGCAATTGACGTGCATAAGCAAGTGAGCGCGACTTGAGAACGGGTAAGGATTCAGAACCATAACTGTGACCAACCAGTAATAACTTAGATCCAGGCGTTTGGTTTAGATACTTCACAATTGCCGCAATCAATGCCGGCTCCAAGCGTTGATTCAATTGAAACGGAACCACCACCTTGTGACCTTTTTGCAAGCTGGAAAATGTATCCCCTACTTGTTGAGATTCTTCACTTAGCTGATCAATATGAGCATAAACGCGTTTATTACCTCTTTCGATAATATACAGGGCAAAATACTGGTCTCCACCAGTCTGTTGTAAACGATACACCCGATAGGACTGATTTCGATCAGGCCCATAAAGTTCCTTGACATTAAAGACCCAATTCGCCCACAAATTGCTGTTGCCGCAGCCTCGTTTTTGACACTCAAACAACACCTCTGCCTGCAACTGTTGAAATTGTTTCTCAAAAAACGCCAATACCATGGTCGGCTTATGGCCATCGGGAATACGGTATGTAATCCGTGCTAAATGGCCACTCAAACGCTGCATATTTTCTGCTCGCCACTCTCCATTAACCTCTTCGATACTGCCTGTTACCAGCATATGATCATCAACATGATAGTCGGCATACTGTTTAATAAAAGAGTGTGGGTAACGCTTGATCATTGTCGAGTCTGTGCTGCCTTGCACATCTGAATCGGCCCAAGCACTTGTCGCAAGCAAGGTTATTACCATAACGGCAACCGCCGTTTGTCTAAATTGTATCCACATTGCCTTCACAATCTCTTTCATAGTTACATAATAGCGTTGTCATTAAAAAACTGATTGATGGTCTCCGCCAGTTGATCAACCTGCTTCTCCATATGAAAATGATGACTGCCCTCAAAATGTTGAACCTGAAAATCTTGATATTGCGATAATAACTCATCCAAGCCAGGATAGGCTCCAAAACCCTGACTCGCCAGACAAATCAACGTGGGCACGCTTAACGAAGATAACATTGCAGCGCTATGCGCATGACTTAGCTTAAAAGCAGAAGCCGTGGTCAAGCGCGGATCTGCACGCCATTGATAACCCTCGCCCGCTGCTTCTAAACCTCGACTAAGCAATTGTTCAGCCGCCACCTCAGACAAGCCACTACTGCGACACCTCGCCGCCAATGCCTGTTCACGTGTCTGATAACTCGGCAGCTTTTTTCTCAGTATATTGCGATTCTCAGACAAATACTTACGCAACTGCTCAGGTGCCTGCTCAGGCTCAACCGGCAATGGCGTTACACCATCAATCAACACCAGGCTCGAAATCCGTTTGGGCATGCTGGCAGCCAATAAAACAGCAATCATAGCGCCACGGGAATGCCCCATCAAAGTAAACTGATCCCAGCCCAGGTGATCGGCCAAAGCCAGCAGATCCAACAAATCATCCCAAAGATTATAGCCCGCCTGAGGATGACGGTGGCCACTCAAACCATGTCCGGCAAGGTCAATCGCTGCCATCTGAGAATCGCCAAGCAATGGTGCCAACTGATTAAAACTTGCCGCATTATCCAGCCAACCATGCAGGGCCATTATGGGTCTGCCAGTTGCTTCTCCCCAAAGCCTAAACGCATAATGCAAGCCGTTTATCTCGACTGCCTGCTCCAAATATTCCATTATAATCGCTTCAATTCAATAAAGTCCGGTGGCGACTTAATCCAATGCAGATCAGCATAACCCGGCACACACTGCGACAAAGTTAAATACGCCAACGAACTGGTCAGCATTGGAGGAATATCAGAGGCCATTCCATTGGGAGCAGCCTTCCCATTGGGAGCACCGCTCGACATTAAGTGTATCAACTGAGATACCAGCGGCTGATGACTCACCAGCATCACTCGATCAACATCAATCTCAGCCAACATTTCCATCACTTCTCCAGGATTTCCTTCAGGTACGATGGCATTAGACGTACGTAGCGCGGGAGTACCCGCTTGTGATTGCAGAACTATCTCTGCCGTCTGCTGAGCTCGCACATAGGGACTGACTATCATCATGTCCAGACTAACTGCAGTTTGATTCAACTGCTGAGCAACAAGCTGCGTATTCTCTCGACCCGATTTGGTTAATTCACGCGCATGATCTGGTATGGACCAAGCAGCTTCCCCATGGCGTAATATGTATACATGCATTTATTCGAAAACCCATATCGGATGATTAATAATGACATTCTCAAAAATACCTTTTGACGATATTTCGTGAATCTGAATGATGAGCTGGCACATTACAAAGTGAAACCTTATCAACAGGGCTTACTCTTTAAGTCGGTTTGACAGTAAATTCAACATCCGTGTTCTGTTCTGCCTGCATTAGTGAACCCACCACCTCAGCCACTGTTCGCTTATTAAATATTATTTCGTACATGCCACTAACCAGAGGCATATACACATCCAGTTCATCCGCACGTTGCTTTACCAGTTCTAAGGTATTCACACCTTCTGCAACCTGTCCAAGTTCAGTAATAATGCAATCGAGATCTTTACCTTTTCCCAGCTCATAACCCACACGATAATTACGGCTTAGTGGTGACATACAGGTCACAATCAAATCACCAACACCGGACAAACCCAGGAAGGTCATCGGATCAGCCCCCAACTGCACGGCAAAACGGCTCATTTCTGCAAGACTTCGGGTCATCAGCATGCTGATGGTATTGTGCCCCAATCCCAACGAGGCTCCCATTCCAGCCATAATGGCATAAATATTTTTCAGTGCACCGCCTAATTCAACACCGTACATATCCTGGCTGGCATACACTCGGAAATAACTGCCATGAAGCAGCGTTTGAATCGCTTGAGTAACCTCTGGGTCATCACTCGCAATAACAGTGCCGGTAATCTGCTTTGCAGCAATTTCACGGGCAAGGTTTGGCCCACTCATTACACCGAGCTTTACATCGGGAATTTCTTCCCTTACAACCTGGCTCATCAGTTTAAAACTGTCAGCCTCAATCCCCTTGGTCGTGCTAACAAGAATGGAGTCGCTGGCTATAAGCCGAGATACGGTCCTCGCAACGTCTCGGCAGGACTTGCTCGGCACGGCCATAAAGACGGTCTGTGCGCCACTCACAGCCTCCGTCAATTCAGTCGTAGCTCGCAGGGCCTTGTGCAATGTAACCCCAGGTAAATAGAAGCTATTTTCATGTTCAATATTAATCTGCTGTGCTCGCTCAGCATTCCTCAACCACAACAATGATTGATGCCCCTTTTCGGCAATCATATTGGCAAGCGTTGTTCCGAAACTACCGCCCCCAAGCACAGCCACTTTTTGCCTATCTGACATACTGCTACAAACCTTTATTGTTACAGATTGGTCTTATTGTATCACGGGGTCAGGTGTATCATGGGATCAGTGTAACAGAAGGTCACGGCGTTCGTTTCCAATCACCATAGATAGGATTCGCTATCAGAAAGATGCAACGACCCAACTGTTCCGGATGCCAATCCTTCTCTTCGACAGGGTATTGATACGACTGTTTAAAATCCGGACAACCATCAGCCTTATACCATTCAAGGAACACAGGGAAATCTCCCACTTGATCACCAGCCCACAACACAGGTGTAAAATCCATTTCCCGTATTGCAGTCTGCCATCGGCTGTATTTATTTTTATCCTGCTGTCTCAAATATATCTCGTCGAAAGGTATTCCCAGAGCCTGGAGATTGCGCCGCGTTGCCGATCGGCTTGATTCATGCCTGTTGGAAACAAATATCACTAATCCACCCAATCGCTTTACTTCATGAACAAAAGCGGCCGCTCCCGGTATAAGACCAGCCTTAGCGCTTTCTACCCACTGACGCCAGCGTATTTGCGAAAATGGCAAATCGCGTTCATTCAGCATCTTTTGGAAACCCGTGTTATCAAAAACTGTCTCATCCAGATCCAGAAGCACACCCCATCGATCTTCTTTCAAACCACTGCCAAGAAATTGATACACTCTGGAGGCGGCGTTCTGATACACCAACTGACTACTCCACTTACTTTCAACACTAGCGCTCAGCCATTGTGTTGCCGATTCGGTAGTAGCAGATATTTTTTTTTCGCTGTCAGATGACGTATCTGTTGATAACAAACTACAGGAGGCAAGCGAGAAAACGACCAATAACAAAAGGTATCGCAGTAAGAAATCCATTTTAAAAAAATGTCCTTTTATTTGAGTTTTCATAAGTAATCGTCAATTCGCCGACAAACAAGACTATGCTGTATTTTTTTATGTTAACTGCCTAAACTGGCACTCTAATATCATACATGAACTTTTTCAAACTGCCGTGACGATATCAACAAGATTTGAACATCACTCGATTATCCCCCCCGCCACACAAGGCCAGCAGACCAAGGCTGTGGACATTCTGTCACAAGAAACTGGCTTATCCAAACAACGCATCAAGAATGTTATGAGCAAGGGGGCGGTCTGGTTAACAAGAAACAACAACACCAAAAGACTCCGTCGAGCCACCAAACTACTACATCCCAAAGACGAACTACACCTCTATTATGATGAACAAGTGTACAACGCCGTACCAACACCCGCACAACTGATTGCAGATGAAAACCTTTACAGCATTTGGCATAAACCCTATGGCATGTTGTCACAAGGTTCCAAATGGGGCGATCACTGCACTGTCAATCGATGGGCCGAGGAGCATTTAAAGCCCCAAAGGCCGGCTTTTATCGTACATCGCCTGGATCGAGCTGCAACGGGCTTAATTATAGTCGCACATAAAAAAAAGGCCGCTGCTGCTCTTTCTGCACTTTTTCAACAGCGCCAAATCATTAAGCGCTATAAAGCAGTCGTCCACGGACATTTTCCAGATACTATACAAACTATAGCAGAGCCTATTGATGGTCGCGCAGCCAAATCAAGCATTAAAATGCTGGAGTATCGTGCTAGGCAAAATCAAAGCCTCGTAGATATCACTATCGAATCTGGTCGAAAACACCAGATTCGGCGTCATTTGTCGGGTATACATTTTCCGCTGGTTGGTGACCGTCTTTATGGCAATCCAAAAGACGGTGAAGATTTGCAGCTGACGGCTTACTACTTGAACTTTACCTCCCCTTTTGATGGAGAAAACAAGACCTATCAGCTACGACATGAATTGTTATTATCTGCAAATAACACAACAAATTCAAAATGTTAAGAAAAACTAGCAGGACCGCATCATTCATTGTAATAAAAATCCTTGCCATTATCTGCCCACCCCCAAAAAAAGACCGACTACAGTCGGATCAATGTATCTGATAATATCAGCCTGCTTTTTATTGGAGCCCTTTTATGGGAAATAAACATCGCCCTATACCACTGTTTAATCAAGCCATCATCGAAACACATTGCCATCTTGATCATTTCGACAAACAGGAATTGGAAACGGTGCTTGAAGAGTCAGCAAAAGTCGGCATCGAAAAAATGCTTACTATTGCTGTCTCAAGAGACAATCTGGATAAGGTCGCCTCCTTGGTGGAACAATACGACAACATCTGGGGAACACAAGGTATTCATCCACATGATGCTGAGCAATATGATGAAAACACCAAGGCTCTGATCCAACAAAACTGCCAGCATGAAAAAATCCTGGCAGTGGGCGAGATTGGTCTCGACTATTATTACGACCACGCTGATCGAGCCACTCAACGTCGAGTATTTGAGCAGCAATTGCAACTGTCCATCGACCTGCAACTACCGGTCGTTATACATACACGAGAAGCCGAAGAGGATACCCGAGATATTCTGGCAAACTTCACGCAATTACAAAGAGCTGGCGGCGTTTTACACAGTTTTACATCCAGCCTGGCATTGGCTGAATTTTGCCTTTCACAGGGATTCTATCTAGGCTTTAATGGTATTGTCACTTTCAATAAAGCAGATAATGTCAGGGAGGTGGTTGCAGCGACGCCTGTTGATCGAATACTGCTGGAAACCGATACGCCTTACCTGACACCTGCACCTTATCGGGGTAGAAAAAACGCTCCATTCTACCTGCCATTTATCGCTGAAAAAATTGCAGAGGTAAAAGATATGGATATTCAGGATTTACTCACCTCAGCGTATCACAATGCCGACCAGTTGTTTTTTCAAGCGCACAAGGGATAGATCACACCATGTCAATCCTGCTCAGTTACGCCTTTAGACCATTCTTCTTAGTATATTGCCTACTTGCTCTCTTGGTATTGCCCTATTGGATTCTGTTCTGGAACGGCATTTTGCCATTTACGATAAGCGGGATCGATCCGGTGAGCTGGCATGCCCACGAAATGCTCTTCGGTTTAACCGGAGCAGCCATTGCAGGATTTGCTCTAACGGCAGTAGCAACCTGGACCCAACGAAAACCTGTAAATGGTCTTCCACTGCTGATTCTAGTTCTGTTGTGGTTAGCAGGGCGACTCATTCCACATATTCCCTTTCATAACAGTTTCACCCTCGGTGCTGTCTTTGATATCGGTTTTGATCTCTATTTACTATTTTTAATGTCTCGAGAAATCATCAGTGCTCGCAGTGAACGCAACTACAAAGTACTGCTGTTACTGACTCTATTCGCCCTCTTTAATGCCCTTTTTTACATCAACATTATTCTGCAGTACCCCTGGAACCGACTACCGCTTTATGCTGGCATCTGGACGGTTATCATGCTACTCAATACCGTCGGCGGGCGTATCATTCCCGCATTTACGGGCAACTGGCTTCGACGCCAGGCGCAAGCAAGAGATCAGGAACCATCCAAACTCCCCCCCGGCTTCGATTCTTTCGATGCAACGGCTGTCGTTTTCACCGTCATTTATGCGTTTTTATTCTGTCTGAATATCAGTAATGGACTTACCGCATTAATCGCTCTGCTCGCAGCTTCTCTGCAGACAGTCCGCGTATGGCGCTGGCAAATTCACCGCACTTTTTCCGATCCACTACTGTGGATTATGCACAGCGGATTTTTATGGATCTCCATCGGCCTTGTCCTGCTGGGGCTGGCCGATATTGACCTACTCCCTACAAGCGCCGGCATTCATGCCTTAAGCGGCGGCGCCATTACTGTGCTCATTATTGCAGTGGCCAGTCGGGCCGCCCTTGGTCACACTAATCGACCTTTAGGAGCCGGCCGGTTACTGGTCAGCTGTTTTTATTGCTTGCATCTAGCCGCCTTTTTTCGCGTCGCTGCCAGCATCGCTCCTCAGCCACTCCTTCTCCACAGCGCCTCCCTATTTTGGTTTCTTGGCTTTGTCTTTTTTACTTGGGTATACCTGCCAATTCTTGTTTTGCCAGCGGCAAAAGATCCGTGATTATAATACTAGGATAATGCAGAAATTTTCTTGACCATGGACCTGACTTCAGGCTTATATTATGTCATATCGATACAACACTGAAATTGCGGCCTTCCTATGAACACCTTTAGCACCAACTCACAAAATGAGATCAATACAAGGTCCACTGAACTGCTTATCGAAGGTGCAGGCTGCGCTGCCTGCGTTAAAAAAATTGAAACTGCATTACATAAGGTGACAGGCGTCAGTGAAGCTAGAATGAATCTGGCGCTACGACAGGTGACCGTTGAGGGAAGCGCCCCAATTCAGCATTTGATAGAAGCTGTTGAGAAAGCAGGCTTCGGTGCCAAATTGGTGGAAAATGCCGCCCTTGTGATGGCCGAAAAAGAGAAAGCTGATCAACTTCATTATCGCCGCCTAATACGAAATATGGCGATTGCACTGGCTGTGGGTGTCCCCCAAATTCTCTACAGTGTTTTGGGTGGAGACATGGTGATTCACACCACAACAGAACGCCTTGTCTGGTTCGTTGTAGGTATCGCTACCGCTGCCGTTATGCTCATTGCAGGCCGACATTTTTATATTAGCGCCTGGATTGCCTTTATCAATCATAACGCCAATATGGACACATTGATCGCTTTGGGCACAGGTACCGCTTGGTTATATTCAATCATCGTCGTGCTGTTGCCCGGTATCGTTCCCGAAATGGCACGGCACGTCTATTTTGAAGCGACCACGATGATCATTGGTCTGGTTAATCTGGGGATGGCAATGGAAGTACGCGCCCGTGGTCGCACATCCCAAGCGATCAAACGCTTGATCGGACTGCAGCCCAAAACAGCCCGTGTTCTACGTGACAACGATGAAGTTGATTTGCCGATTGAGGCAGTGCTGCCTGATGATAAGATTCGGGTCAGACCGGGTGAAAAAATCCCCGTTGATGGTCGGGTATTGGAAGGGCAGACCACCGTTGATGAGTCCATGTTAACTGGGGAACCGCTGGCAGTAACAAAAACGGCAGGGAATGAAGTGGCGGCAGGTACGCTTAACAAGTCCGGCAGCATCCTGTTTTGCGCCACTCACGTCGGCAAGGACACTGCGCTGGCACGCATTATTGAGATGGTCAAACGTGCTCAAAGTTCCAAACCGTCTATCGGCCGCATCGCCGATAAGGTGGCCGGCATTTTTGTCCCAACCGTTATGATCATTGCCGTGTTGAGCGCTTTGGTTTGGCTTAATTTTGGCCCTTCACCCGTTATCGCCTATGCGTTGGTTTCAGCAACGACCGTGCTGATAATTGCCTGCCCCTGTGCTCTGGGACTGGCTACCCCGATGTCAGTCATGGTCGGTATTGGCAAAGCTGCAGAATACGGCGTATTAATACGTAATGGTGAAGCTTTGCAAACAGCAAGCAAGCTCACCACCATGGTATTGGATAAAACCGGCACAATTACCGAGGGCCGACCACAAGTGACCGACATTTGCTGTCAACAGCTCCATGATAACCAGCCCCACGATAAACAACAGGTTTTACAATTGGTTGCCAGTCTTGAAACTGGCTCGGAGCATCCATTGGCGCAAGCCATTGTCGATTCGGCAAAAGACAAACAGCTGGATCTGTTATCAGTGACGAAATTCCTGGCTATCGCCGGTCACGGTGTGTCTGGCACAGTGTCCGAAAAACAGCTGTTATTGGGTAATGAAAAACTGATGCAGGATCACAATGTAGCTATCGAGCAAGCCAGCGAACACGCTCAGCAATTAGCCAAACAGGCGAAAACGCCTCTGTACTTTGCCATCGACGGGCAATTTGTCGCCCTACTCGCGGTGGCCGACCCCATCAAACAAGAGGCAACTGCAGCAATTGAACGCCTGCATCAGCTGGGTTTACGCGTTGTGATGTTAACCGGTGACCATCCCGAAACCGCACATGCAGTCGCAAAACAAGTCGGTATCGATTCCGTATTTGCCAACGTACTACCTGAACAGAAGGCCGGAAAAGTCATCGAATTGCAGAATCAGGGGGAAATTGTCGGTATGAGCGGTGACGGTATCAATGATGCACCGGCATTGGCACAAGCCAACGTGGGTTTCGCTATCGGCACTGGCACTGATGTCGCCATTGAAAGTGCTGACGTTGCTCTTATGCGTGGCTCCCTTCATGGGCTGGCCGACGCCATTGCCGTCAGTAAAGCGACACTGCGCAATATCAAACAGAACTTGGCAGGTGCTTTTATTTATAACTCAGCGGGCATTCCCATTGCCGCCGGTATACTTTATCCTTTATTTGGCGTACTACTCAGTCCGGTTATTGCCGGAGCAGCGATGGCTTTTTCTTCCGTCACAGTCGTCAGCAATGCCAATCGCTTGCGTTTTTTTAAATCGACATAAGGGCAACGTTACAGGAGTAATGACAGGAGCTTGACTATGTGGTTTATCAATCTCGCCGGCCTCTTTCTCATTATGAGTATTGTATGGTGGTTCTGGCTATACAAATAACAGTCGACTGTATACGGCGAAGACAATGACGGCTTAAAGGTAAGTCTTTGTCTCTTCAATTTGTTATTTTCGAGAATAAGCGGCATTCTTTTTTATTACTCATTGTCGCTGCAGGCAAATTATTCTGAGGGAATATGACATTCCTTGCCAAATCACTGCTGTACTTGCCTCAAATCATCTAGACTAAATGGTATATGGCACCCTGTTATGGTACCCAGTTGCTAAAGTTACTTTTAATGATAAATCGATTCGGCTTTGCTTGCTTGAAACCACGATGAGGACTGCATGAAAATATTGCTAACTGCCCTACTATCTCTCACCTTACTCGGCTGTGCAGATACAGCCGTGATAAAAGAAATGACTGATTCCAACGTCTGTGGTCCGGGCGTTACCCGTTTAGTCCCCACAGAAGGGACAATCTGGCTGGTTCTCTGTGAAGATGGTCGTGTGCTCTGGCTGGATGACGAAAATATCTGATTCAGGAAAATAATTCAGATCACTACGGCAAATATAAACTGAAACAACCACCGCCAACAGCTAGATTCTCTACCGATATATGCCCTTCCGTCTCGTCACGTCGGTGCATAGCTGCAATTTGAGAGGCAAACAACAGCCCAAGATTTGTGCTGCCACTAAAAAAGTCAATCGGCTTCCTATAAGCCTGCGGCTCACGAATCATCGCTTCGGGATACCCTGAACCATCATCAATAACACGAATGACCAAGAAGCCGTCTTTTTTCTCGACCTTAATCTGAATGGATTTTGCTGTGTATTTAGCTGCATTAACCAATATATTATTAATTACACCACCAACTAACTCCTCATCAAAATAGGCTGCCATATCTGGATCACATTCCACACCAACCTGTAATTCCCTCACCTGAAATAACAGGCTATTCAGTGCTATTTGCTGTTGCAAAAACTCTTCGACAAACACCTCTTCTATATGTATCGGCAGCTCATCACGCTGATATCGATAAATACCAAGCAAATATATCAGGTCATTACGTATCCTTGATGACTCACTCTGTAAAATTCCATAACGATGCTGTTGGTCAAGGTTCTTGGGGGGGTATTCTTCAATCAACTCCTCCAAAGAATTAAGCAACATATTCAGGGAATTTTTCATATCATGGACTGAGGAGGCCAGCAATAGTGAAAAATCATTTTGTTGCTTTTCCATAATAGCTAACCCTTTACAGTTTTGATGCTTGTTTGCTAAGACTTGTGTAGAGCTTGTAATACTTATGGGATTCATCCAAGTGTGAAAGCTTTGCCAATACACGCCGGCATCGCGCCACATAAATATCATCCTTGCCGCGAATTTCCATATCTTTCATAATGGCCAACGCCAAGTTCAAATTCAATGCCACATGATTGGGAAAAATACGCAGTGCTTTGTTGAAATAGTCAATCGCACCGGAAAAATTCTTTCCTTCAAATAGCTTTTTCCCTTCGCGGTTAAATTCAACCATTTTTTGCTTACCCACTTTACTAACCGGTTCATCAAGACAATTATCGATAGCATTAATCACATCTTCATTACCGGAATTATTGGCCGCCAGTTCTTCCAGTAGTTTTTTAGCTTTTTCCACGTCACCATTGGCATGCATAGCTTTGGCACGCGCCAACATAACTTCTGGCGCAGCTTCATCCTCCAACACTTGCGCCTTTTCATAATAGGTTTCCGCATCTTTCAATAAACCCGAAGCGACTTCCTCTTTGCCATTTGCCACAGCAGTTTCTGATTTGATATAACGCGAACGCACCTGCACAGTAACATCATTCTTGAAGCGTTTGCTAACACGTTGCAACATCGTATTAGCTTCTTCATAGCGTTTTTTATCAAATTGAGAAGTGTTCTTGGATATTTTGTTTAGACAATTCACATAGTCAAAATAGTTATCCGGCTGCTCATGCACCGAATGAACACCTAGTCTAACCACCTTTTTATGTGCCTTCTCTGCCCGCTCCAAATCATCGTTGATTTCACTGACCGCAGCCAATTCACGCTGGCGAAGTATGGTATCAGGCGACAGATCAGTAGCCATTTCCAAAACAGCCTGCGCTTCAACAGTAGATCCTTTCTTACTTAACACTTCTGCAAGAGAGTCATACACATCAATACAAGGACATTGCTCCTGTGCCAAAGACTTAAATACATCTTCGGCCTCATCAAGCCGATCATCCCCAACGAGCGCTTTTCCCAGACCGATCAAAGCCCAGGCCATCGAGCGTTCTGCCAACACTCCCCGATAGACAGCCACGGCCTTATCGTACTGCTTGGTAACAAGATATAGGTGCCCCAACAGTCTGATACACAATGTACGGTATTTGTCGTTGCAGGCAATCTTCTCCTCACACAATGAAATTGCCTGATCATAATCTCCAGTGTCAGCAGCCTCATTGATCTGTCCCATCGCCTCTTTAGCAATCAGCAAGGCGTCCAGACGCTTTTGTAAATAGGGCGGTGAAAAAGGTTTTGCAATATAGGCATCGGGTTGGTGTTCAATCGCACTGTAAACCTTGTCTCGGGTCGTCTCAGCTGTAATCATCAGATACAAACTGGAATGCTTGATCAATTGTCGAAATCGCATCTCCTCAAGCAACTGCTGACCGCTCTTTTGTTCGCCCAAATTGTAATCACACAGAATCACGTCATAACTGTGATTCATGCACATTTCCATGGCTTCCTCGCCATTGCTCGCCGTATCCACATGATCAGCCCCAAACTTGGTCATCATTCTCTTTATAGATGCCCGGATATCCGGAAAATCATCAATGACTAAAAATTTCTTAGACTTATAGAGTCGAATAATATCGATCTGTAACATACGCTTGTATCACTCTTGTCAATACTGTATTCGGTATAGGGTCCCTGAAGAACGACAACCCACTCTTTTGGAATTGTTCAACATAGGAGCTTTTCCAAGGATAAAAAACCTGCGATTCACCTCATTCAGTCTAGAACAGCCCCGCCCGATCTGCAGAGAGTTGAAGACGTAAAGCTAAGATTAATGTGTCAAAACACTGATTTTTTCCAATTTATCGAGATATTCATTAAATGAGAGATTGAAAAGTCAGGAATGGGCATTCATTTGAAAGCAGCCCGAAGTATCAGTTTTCCATCTATTGGTTTAAAATAGCGCACTCACCCTGACACTTGCCGGAAATGTTCTCCCTTTGTTCTATGCATAGAAGTTACTTGCAAGTACACCGTCGCCGAACATTCATTCCCGCTATTCTTCTGCTTATTCAGTGCCTATTGATAGCCACCCATGCTTATGCGGTATCTCCATCACCGCAGGCGATCTGGCAAACGCTGGAAACACCCCATTTCTTTATCAACCATACAAAAGAGAATCAACAGCAGGCACAACGACTTGCCATAATTGCCGAATCCGTTTACCCCGGCGTCACCGATTTCCTAAGCTGGCAACCTGTAGAAAAAACAAATATCAACCTGTTTGATTATACCAATGATCCTCATGGCTGGGCTGATGTCACCCCCTACAGCATTGCGGGCATTTTCATTACACCACCTGAAAGCGGTGAATTATTAACCAGCGACGATTGGCTACGTCTCGTCTTCACTCATGAGTTTATCCATATCGTTCATTTAGAGAAATTCCTCGGTACACCCGCCGGAATGCAGCAGCTGTTTGGTCGCCACCGCTGGTTATTTCCCAATCGATTTCAACCCGCTTGGTTAACTGAAGGGCTGGCAACCTACGGCGAAACGCTGTTCAGCCCCCAAGGGGGTGGCCGAAGCGAAAGTCCGCTTTTTGAAGCTATGATGCGCCAGGAAATTAATCACGGTTTGATGCCCTTAAGTCAAATCAATGCCAGCAGCAATACCTGGCCACTTAACTCCGCCTATCTGTACGGCAGTTACTTCTATCTGTTTATGGAAACAGTCTACGGCGAACAAATAGCCAATGAGTGGATCAATGACTACAGTAATAATCTCATTCCTTATCGTATTGTCAGCAGCCCAACAAAATCGACTGGTAAGTCATTGGCGGAATTGTGGCAAGATTACGAAAACTGGTTGCAACAGCGTTTTCAACCACAAATAGAGCGAATCCAACAACAGGGAATAGTGCGCGGAGAAGCTCTCAGCAACAGTGGTTATTTTTCCTCGAGCCCAACACAGAACACAATGGGTGAATTGTTTTTTGTGGAAAACGACGGCCGCTCTCACCCGCATATTGTTAAAGTACTCGCCAATGGCTCCCAGCATCGTCTGGTCAATGTGCATGGTAACGCCCGCATCGATAGTCACGCTGAAAAAGGCCTGCTCATTGCCCAGCCGGCAGTATGCGACCCAAACCATCGATATTTCGATCTATTCCATCTTCCAGTGGGCAATACATCAGTGCAGCGCCTGACACAATGTGCACGCTATAAATTGGCCAGCTGGCATCCCAAGACTAACCAAATAGCTACGGTAAAAGTAGAACATGGCCTAGCTCATATTGAACTGCTGTCCAGCGATGGCTCACTCCTTGAAAGGTTACACACAGGAAACTATACAGAAGTCATTAACAGTATTGACTGGTCGCCGGATGGTAATACCCTGGTTGTCAGCCGTAAAGTTAACAATCAATGGGACTTATACCAGTTTGCAGTAGACAGCAAACAGTGGATCGCATTAAGCACTGACCCTGCCATTCAATCAGATGTACGCTTTAGCGACGACGGTCGTCATCTGATCTATAGCAGTAACCGTGACGGACTAATCAATTTGGAACTTTTAGATTTGAGCGACAATACGGTACATGTGCTTACCAGTCAAATTGGCGCAGCCATTCAACCATCAGGTTATGGAAAATCAGGCTTACTAGGTTACGTTAGCATAGACAATAATGGGCAGGATATATACCGGCTCGGATTGGCACATACCAACGAGTCCTATCAGTTGAACATCACTTCAAATTCTCAAACCAAACGCGTCCAGACACTCTCCTCACTACCGAAAGGGCAATCGAATTTATCCTCAGACGATAACGTTAAAGACGCCTACGATATCAAACCGTACCGCCCGCTATCAACCCTTACACCAACGTATTGGGAACCCAATTGGCAGACTGAAGATGGCGACAGCACAGCTGTCGGATTCTATACAGAAGGACGAGATGCCCTGGGGATTCATCACTATGGTCTCCGGATTCTAAAAGAAACTGATCTTGATGAATATTTTGGCCATAGCAACTATCTGTTTGACCAACGTTTGTATCTCTCGCTAAAAAAAGAACTTAGCGTATTGTTAACCGATGACAGTAAACCAATAATTTATAAAACATCAACCGAATATCAGATGCTATACACTTTTCCCTCCGGCACTCTTGACCAACACTGGCAAATTGGCCCCGCCTACAGTTTCGAACGAGTGAAAATGAAATCTCGCAGACACTCCCTAAGTACTGCAAGAGAAAATGTACTGGGTATACATTTTCGCTATCGAAATACAGAGCAACTGCTATTAACCCACGGCGTTGTGCGCGGTCGTTCCGTTGATATCGTTTTGGAAGATTATGAACTACTGGACAATGATTTTACTGACCAGGTCTATACGATCGACTGGCATGAATATCTTGATCTGGGCAACAGCACCCTGGCTCTTCGTTTCGTCCAAGGTTGGGGCACGGGTAAACCAACCCTGTTTGAACTGGGGGGCGTTTTTTCAGAGAACGAAAATAGCGCCCCACGAATTAACCAACGCGACTATTCGCTACGCGGATATCGAAACCACAATGACATTCTCAGTGGTCGACGCATGCGATTGGGCACCATCGAATGGCGCTTACCGATTAACATGACATCGCGTACACTGATGGTACCTCCCATAGGTATTGGCAAAACATCCGCCGTAACATTTATCGACAGCGGCGCAACATGGACCAAAGGAAGCTCACCTCAACAATACTACTCAGCAAGTGGAGTAGAATTTATTGCAGAAATTATTTTTGGCTACAACCTTGTGCTTGATACACGATTGGGTTTTGCCCATGGTTATGACGATATTGGAGAGAATCGAGTATATGTGCGATTTGGACGCGCTTTTTAAATTCAATCGTGCTTAACTTACGAATCATAAAACAAAAAGATTGCGACCGTGAGGGGAAAAATTTCATATAACGCAATAGTGTTATCTTTGCACGGTCATTATTCGTTATCTCAAACTGGCTGCATTTGACATCAATCTTAAGATAATGAACACACGCCTAGCCCAAAAACACCTCCTACGCATAAGCCTAATATTACTTGCTCTCAGTGGCCTTTCTGCCTGTTCCTTCGCACCCAGCCAACCAATAGTACAACCAATAGTACAACCAACAGCACAACCACTCAGTGACTGCCGAAAATTATTGACCGACTTTTACTCCTCTGCCAAGAAAGCAAGCATAGTAGACGCACAATACAGAAACATTAGAGGTTACCCTCATCTGGCGACGGACCGATTTCTCTCGTATCTTCAGCAAAACCTTTCCAGTGCGCAACAACGCATTGAGTGGTTGCGCCGCAGTTTTCAGCTATCGGAAGAGAAACGTGCTATTGAGTTGGGTAATATCACTGCGGAAATGCCCGCCAACGTGCAATACTTTGCCAAAAAAGAGAGTAAGTCTGCAATGGATCTTTGTGCACAAAAGTTGCTGGAAAACGACATACAGAATGCACAAAACAAGGCTATCAGCTTTACCGCGAAGGTACCGGAAAGTTACAGCACTCTAAAACGAACCCTGGGAATCTATCCCATTACTCATTGGTTTGTCTCGCTGGGCATCAATAAATTACATCGGGAAATGAAGGCCCGACTTGCCCAGCACACTGCGTCTGCCCCATCTTTGAAGTTAAATGGACCCGTACAACGATTATCCACGCCACTACTACGTAGCATGATGGACAATAGTCGAATCAAAAGCAGCTTGGGCATCCCCACATTAACTGATCAGGAGCTTACCGCACTTTTTCAACACTACGCACCAAGCTGGCATATTGAACAGGAAAGCTCAGCAGATCTTCCTGGAGCAATTACCATTGCCGATGATCGTATTGTGATTGATCAGCAATCGCCAACCGTTTATACCTATGCCTCCTATACACAATGGCGTAATAATGAAACGCTATTGCAATTGAACTATTTTCTCTGGTTTCCCGAAAAACCCAAACGAGGACCGATGGATATTTACGCCGGCTTTCTGGACGGATTGATCTGGCGAGTCACTCTGGACAACAAAGGACAACCGCTTTTTTACGACAGCATTCATTCCTGTGGATGTTATTATCAATTATTCCCTCTTGGCGCCGGCTTGGATTCCGTCTATACCACCGCAGGCGACGAGCCTGTGCTCAGTATCCCGATGCGCGCTCCTGAGGAAAACGAAACAGCCGTCATTCATCTAAGCGCAGGAGAACACTTTATTAATGCGATCGAACATAAAGACGTTAACAAACCTGACAAACCCTATACCTTGTTACCCTATCGTCATTTAAGACAGCTTCCTACTGAAGACGGCCGTCGCAGCCTGTTTTCTGTTAACGGCATCATCAAGGGTAGCGAACGCCCGGAACGCTGGCTGCTTTGGCCAATGGGCATAAGCTCTGCAGGTGCCATGCGACAGTGGGGCCACCATGCGATTGCCTTTATTGGCCGACGACATTTTGATGACCCAGGGTTGTTCTTAACTTTTTTTACTGCGCAAAACATGCAGTCATCAGACCTAATTGATATTACCAATTTACAGGACATACCGTGAAATACCTCTTTAGTTTTATTCTCAGCATATTTCTTTCCACTCACATACCTGTACTGGCCGATAGTCAGTTCGCCACTTCTGGTGTGAACTCAGAAGCAACTGTCCAATGGCAGGAATACGGCGGTAATAATGCACAGCGCTATTCTTCTTTAACGCAAATTAATCTTAACAATGTCGATAAACTGACACTGGCATGGGAGCATCATTCCGGCGATTTTTCCCTCGGTGAAGGCGACTTGCCTCGCACCACTATGCAAGTTACGCCCATTATGGTGAATCAAACATTGTATTATTGCAGTCCCTACGGGCGAGTATTCGCACTTGACCCCAATACCGGTAAAGAGCGTTGGCGTTTTGATCCCGGCCTAAAAACTCGAAAAGGCGGTTTTTACCCAGCGACCTGTCGCGGCGTCAGTTACTGGCAAGCAGAGCCTTCAACGCCAGCCGTTTGCAACAAGCGAATTATTTACGGTACGCGGGATTCGCAATTGATTGCCCTGGACGCCGATACCGGCGTGCTCTGTCAAGACTTTGGTGTGAAAGGCCGAGTCAGTTTACGTGAAGGCATCGACAATGCTCTGGCCTGGGAATACTACCCCAGCTCCCCACCGTATGTTCTTAACAATATTGCTGTTATCGGTGCGTTGATTCCCGATAACGATCGGGTTGATGCACCTGCCGGAGTGGTTCGTGCATTCGATGTCCGTAACGGTCGCCTTGTATGGGCCTGGGATCCCGTCCCACCCCGTAAGCAAGAGAACAACGCGCATTCAGGCGATGGCACGAAAAACTATTACCATGGCACGCCCAATGTCTGGGCGCCGATCTCTGGCGACAAAGAAAACAATCTCATTTTTATCCCCACAGGCAATCCCTCTCCTGATTTGTTTGGCGGCTACCGTCAGAATATGGATTATTATGGCAGTTCAGTGGTCGCCCTTAATGCAGACAACGGAAAGGTCGCCTGGCATTTTCAAACCGTTCATCATGATTTATGGGATTACGATGTTGCCTCGCAACCGGCTCTATTCCAGATAAAAGGCGTTGCTAATGGCAAAGCCGGCATATTACAAGCCACCAAAATGGGCCATGTATTTTTACTTGACCGCACAACGGGAAAACCGCTTTATCCCGTGGAGGAACGCCCTGTACCGCATTCCGACATACCAGAAGAAATCAGCTCTGCCACGCAACCATTTCCAAGCCATCCGCCCCCCTTGCATGATACTGTTTTAAATAACAACAACGTGGGTGACCTCACCCCCTTCGATAGAAAATCCTGCCGTGCTGAAATTAGCAAATATCGCAATGAAGGTATTTTCACACCACCCAGTCTGAAAGGCTCTATTCTTTATCCCGGCTCCATTGGCGGAATGAACTGGGGTGGCGTCAGTATTGACCCTGTTAACGGAATTATGTATGTAAACCAAAGCCATATTGCCTCGGTTGTAAAACTTATCCCACGCGAAGAGTTTGATAAGAACAATCCCGTGACGAATTACCCGCAGGAATTTTATCCGATGAAAGGGACACCCTATGGCGTCAACCGTTTTCCTCTGCTTTCCGTTCTGGAAACTCCCTGCAACCCACGGCCCTGGGGCTCACTGGCAGCAGTCGATCTGAAAACCGGCAAGACAGTCTGGCAAAAACCGCTGGGAACCACGCGGGATCAAGCCCCTTTTCCACTGTGGTTCGAGTGGGGCACTCCCAATCTGGGTGGGCCACTGGCAACTGCGGGCAGCTTACTGGTTATCGGCGCGACGACGGACAAATTTCTTCGCTTTTATAATGTAAATACCGGAGAGCTCGTACGGAAAATTCGTATCCCCTATACCGCAAACGCCACCCCTATGAGCTACCGCACCAGCAAGAACAGCAAACAGTTCATCGTTGTGGCCGCTGGCGGACACGGCTGGTCGGAACCCGGCGATGCCTTGTTAGCATTTGCTTTGCCATAACCGCCGATTTTATTCAAGCACTTATGATTGCTGCAATTTCAGCAATCAGACAGAAGTGTTAATTCTTCCTATAACTCGCTCATACTACATGCGTCAAAATCAACAGCACAAGAACAGTTTGTGACACAGCGGACATAGCTATGTCATGTCACTTTTAAGTCATACGAAGAAAACAGTGCATGTTTCTGTTTGATCCTGGCATATTTTCGCCGTTTATTGTTGGCACGCTTATTGATACCTCTTAGATAAGCAGTAAGCAATACCAATTAACAAACTACACCCAATGGAGGGTACTAAAATGGCCGTTGATATGTTTTTAAAAATTGAAGGTGTGGATGGTGAAACAATCGATCACGCGCATGGAGACGAAATTGATTTGCTAGCCTGGAGCTGGGGCATGAATCAATCCGGCAGTATGCATTTGGGCGCCGGTGGCGGTGCTGGCAAAGTCAGTGTTCAGGATATTTCCATAACCAAGTACATTGATAAATCCACACCCAACCTGATTAAAACCTGCTGCACAGGTAAGCACTACCCGGAAGCAAAAATCACCGTGCGTAAAGCCGGAGATAAACCGGTTGAGTATTACATCATTACGATGACTGATGTATTGATTACCTCTGTTTCCACCGGTGGAAGTGGTGGCGAAGATCGTTTGACTGAAAATGTGTCCCTGAATTTTGCCAAGGTTAAAGTTGAATATACACCTCAGGCGAAAGACGGCGCTGCTGGCGCGACTATTGAAACTGTTTTTGATATTGAAGCAAATACTGCTGAATAAATAATTTCTAAAAAAACCTGTTTCCAATCAGGTTTTATTGCAGCCGGTCTATGTGATCGGCTTTTTTTATCCTTTACCTTACTAATTGCATCAAATTATCGGCATTGATAGTGCTCTTGGATTTCTATCAAAACCATATTCTTTCAATGCCAATAAAAATGGCACAACCATTGCATTTATCTCAATAAACACAGCGTTATCACGACAGTATCGGGAGACAGGCAATGTGTAACCAGAAGACAAAAAAACGCATTCATAACATCAATCGCCTCTTGATCTGCCTTCTTAGTATTGCCGGTTTTTTTGGAGATGGATATCAGGTCACTGATCTGTTTTTTACATTATCTATCGTTTTGTGGATTTGGCTTTCCGAGTGGGATAAATTGGAGGCTAGTTTAATGGATACATTTTCCAGAAGGCAGAAACCGGTATGCAAGTTTGTTCCGGCGCCATGATGCACACACCTCACCTGATTAACTCCTGCCGCTCAGGCAAACACTACCCGGAAGCAAAAATCACCGCGCCAAAAGTTGGAGAAAACCCGATTGCGTATTACATTATTACAATGACTGATGTATTGATTACCTCTGATTTCACTGGCAGCGGTACCGAAGAGCGATTGGCTGAAAATGGGGCACTGAATTTTTCTCTAAAGGGCACCTTTAAAAAATTCAAATTTTTGAGGCGCCCTCATGTTACGACACTGGTGTTGTCCACATCAGGCAACCCGCTGAAAAAACTGATCCTTATCAAGCAGATGATTTTCGCTTGTAGGCCGTAAGACTCTCCGTTATAGTCGTTATCCGTTGGAATACTTACATTTTGCCACACCTACTAAAGGTGACTACTCATGAAAAAAGCAAGCATTATCAACCTAGAACCCTCATCAAAAATAGAAGAATCTGAACAGTTCCTTTTTCTATCATCAGGCAGAACTGTTACCACAACCCAAAGCGGCTCAGATGACCTTTTGACAATCCAGAATCAGGAAGGCTCTACGATGGTAAAGATAAGACTCACCGATGAAGGTTCGGAACTGGAGGTGAGCGGTGCAAAGCTTGCATTGCAGGCAAGTGAACAAATTTCGATAAATGCCCCTAATGTATGCATCGAGGCCACAGACGACGTGAATATCAACGCAAATAAAGACGTCAATGTGAAGGGAAAAATGATTCGCCTTAATTAATGATGATTTCGGTCACTGATATACAGGAGAAAGAAGATGCCTGCAGCCGCTAGGGTTGGAGACAATGTGCTCCAGAGTGCTCCCCACTGCCATGCCCCCATTCATCCGGCAGCCCCGGTGCCGACTCCGGTACCTCACCCTGCCATGCCGCTTGCTATAACCAATGGCGTGACCACCGTTTTGGTTGATGGTCAACCCGCAGCAACTTTGACATCGCAAACAGCGCCATGTGCGCTAGCAGGTTGTGTCCCGGGAGGCCCAGGTATGGTCGTGAAGGGTTCCAGCTCTGTGATGATAGGTGGCCTACCTGCCGCACGAGTGGGAGACACAACAGCTCACACAAGCTGCGTTGCCCCAATTCCATCACCGGCGGGTTCCATTCAGCCTCCAGGTTCGACCACAGTGATGATAGGAGGATAAAAAATCAGACGGACACACTTTGAACAATTTAAACCCTTCTGCCCGGTGTGCCGCCAAAATAAAGGATCTATTGAACCCCTTGTCATCGGCACCGTCGTAAAAGAGTGTGATGAAGGAATCGAGGAAGGCATACTGCTTTGCTCCAGTCAAGCCTGCTTGAGTGAATTTCCCATAATCGATGGCATCCCCATTATCGTGCCAAACCTTCGGGCCTATGTCTCAGGCAACACACACGCCATATTGAAACGAAACGATCTCTCTGACACGATGGAAAGCTTGATCGGAGATTGTTGCGGCCCTGGATCTGAATTTGATACCCAACGGCAACATCTTAGCATTTACAACCAGGCGCACTTCAGTGATTTACAGGCAGCTTCTGAGGGTACAGATCTATTGCCAGGAAACGCGAAGAGTGCCATGAAGACACTTGTTGATAGCACAACGTCGAACCTCGCCATTCCCAATGGCCCGATTCTTGACATAGGGTGCGCCACAGGTCGCGGCACCTTTGAATGGACACAAAAAACCAATGACCTGGTACTGGGTATCGACCTTAACTTTAGTTTTCTAAGAACTGCTAACAAGGCTTTGACACAGGGTTTTATCTCCTATCCCAAACGCAGATGCGGCCTTGTCTACGATTACCACAAAATTGACCTGGGAGGATTTTCAGAAACCTCGAAAGCAGATTTTTGGGCTTGTGATGCCCTTAACTTGCCTTTTTGTGACAATCAATTTGATCTGGCAACCAGCTATAACATTATCGATACGACGCAGAGTCCTTTTGATTGCATCCAACAAATGCATCGTGTGTTGAAACCTGACGGTCTCGCCATCCTCACAACCCCCTATGATTGGACAGGTCATGTGACCCCTGTCACCTCATGGATCGGTGGACATTCACAACGCTGTACCAGCGGGGGAGATCCAGAAAAGAGATTGAGAGAACTTTTGTGCCAACAACAGGACTACCAATTTACAATCTTGGAAGAAGGAACAGGCCAACCGTGGACCTTGCACCTTCATGACAGATGTCTGACACAATATTTGGTACACTGGTTCCGATTACAAAAAAAAGCAGTAACCGACGACTGCTCATCAACAGGAAACTGATATGGAAAAAAGTACTCAAGAGGATATAACCCAACACGGTCACATTTCCTTTAGTGTACCTTCTGGATTTATGCTAGATCAGGAATCTACACTTCCTGCACCTGAAAAAGACGCGACAGTCAGCTCTTTGTCTATTACTTTCCGACAACCTCCCCCTTCGAAAACATTTGAAATGAAACCGGCATCGCCAGGCACTCCTCCCGACGCGTTTTGTATCGCCATCAATTTATTGACCCTGCCAGCAGAATACAACGAGGATCCTGAGGCGTATATGAAACAAACTGCCGAGAACATCAAGGATCACCTGACTGATTTCCGAGAAGATTTCTGCAAAACAGGCAAGATCAATGGCAACTGTGCTACTGCAAATCAGATCTTCTTTAACGCCGGCAGCCTCCCTCTTTTCAGACTATCCATGGCATGGATTCTGGCAGAAGAAATGGTGACATTAACAACAAACGTACTGAAATCTGACCTTGACTACGGTTGGAATTCACTTCGTTCTCTCGCAAATTCGATTAAATCGAATGAAAATTCTGTTTCTTGAAATTGACACGGAAACAAGCTGGTTTTTAAGCTCAATAGGACCCGCCGCTATAGGTTCGTATATTCGCTCACGCGGCCATCAAGCCGCGTTTTTTCGCCTTGCCATCAAGGATAGTCCTCAAGACGCACTGCTTGAGATTGAAAGACAAAAGCCAGACCTTATCGGTTTTTCACTCACAACCCGGCAATGGCCACGGGCGCAAGAATTTGCCTTCGCCATCAGCAAATCACACAATATCCCCATCATTGCAGGAGGCCCTCATCCAAGCTTTTCGCCAGAGTCAATTCTACAAAGCGAAAGCTTCGACTATGTCTGTATTGGAGAAGGGGAAGAGCCAGTGGCAGAGCTTTTGGATGACTTTGCAGAAAACCAAGGCCGTAACAAAAAAGAAATTGCAAACATTTGGAAGAAGGGGGCTGCGAAACCAACAATGCGCCCCCCCATTACATCATTAGATCGCCTACCTTTTTTGGCTCGAGATTTGTTAGAAGAACAAAACGGTGTAGCTCATGTCCTCACGCAACGAGGGTGCCCATTTCGATGCACCTATTGTGCGGCAGGGTCTATGAGCAACATTTACAAAACAAATCAATATCTCAGAAGAAGGTCTGCAGAAAACGTATTGGAGGAACTGCAACAGATCAAAGAATCCAGCCCCCTAAGCTATGTCGTTTTTCTGGATGACACCTTTACGATCAATAAGAAGTGGCTTAAGAAATTTTGCAACCTTTATGAAAAAGAGATCGGAACGGGTTTTTCTATTAACGGGCGGGCCGACACCGTCACAGCTCAGATTATCGAAGACCTGCAAAGAGCCGGCTGCAAACATATCATCTACGGTGTCGAGAGTGGCAGCGAGCGTATAAGACGAGAGGTTTTAAATCGATCCTTTGCAAATGAGGACTTTATCAACGCCTTTGAATGGACTAAAGAAGCCGGCATGATGGCAACGGCAAACTACATGATAGGGCTTCCAGGAGAAACCGCTGAAGATATCGAGCAAACCCTTGCGCTGAACCAACAATTGGAACCTGACGATTTTGCTCATTTCGTTTTTTACCCCTACCCTGGCACGCCTCTTTTCGACCTTTGTATCGATAAAAAGTACCTTGCCGAAGACGGGGCTGCCTACCCCACAAAGGATGACGAATCCACACTTGATATGCCGGATCTATCTAAACAGACCATTACTGATTATTATGGGAGATTTGTTCAAGAACGAATCAAAACCTATAAGCTGCGCTATGGGCCTGACTTTTCTTTTTGAACGGATGATGTCAACTTAGCAGGCTAAAGCAAATACCTCCCATTTGAACGCCTCAGTGAGAAAGCATGATTCTGCGCCTAATTGGAAAATTTATTATTTCCAAGGCCCTTAAGTGGTCGTTTTATAAAAAATACTACAACATATCAGCAATTAATAATCAGCTCTTTGCACGTATGTCGCTAAGTTGTAGGCATCCCCTTGTTTTGCATTTCATTAATAATATTCTGCAATAGCGCCTTTCGAGCTCCATCCTCTTCGACCTTGGCGGCATTGAAAAACTGATAAGTAACCCAGGCATTAATCTCTTGCTTATTAAAATATTTGGAATCATCAAACTCAATACCCAGCAATTTGCTAACACGACCAGCAAAAGCAGATGGATTACTCCATTCAAATAAATAGTCTCTATTTTTAATGATCCAATGGCCGAGCATTCTGGCCAGTTCGACAGAATGCTCGGCATCCTTGTCAAGCGGGGGAAGTGATACAACCTTATCGGGGCCTCGTTTAAGACTGTCTTCAACAATGCTCTTCTCAACCGTTGTACGAATATTGAGATGAAAAAGAAATTCAAGTAAAAATGATAAGACCTCGGGTTTGTCTCTAAACTGGGCCACGGTAATCGCATTCGCGTGGTAGATGATTTTCAAAGTGACTTCGTCCTGAATTGCAGCCTGCTGATTAAAAACCGTTTCTTGTAAAACGGCCATAGATTCTGGCGATGCAATTCTTGCCAATGATTCTACTGCAGAATTTCTATTTAGCTCATCATGCAAGCTCAACTCACCGCGCAAGAAAGCAATCACAGGCGCATCCGCCATTGCAAGATGGCCAGCAGATAAAACCAACAGCCTGCGGCGTTTTGACGAATCATCGTCTGACATTTGATAAAGGGGGTGATCCGCTAACAAGGTAAACGCCTGGGCCGCCCTTGTCATCTTTGTGTTACTGGCAATGCATTCAAGCATGTTTTTCAAATTCAAAGGGAGATACTCTCCTGACGCATTCTCATCTTCAATTGAATTTAAAAATTTGTTATCACCCAGCTGTTGGTAGACTGTTTTGAGTGTTGAATCGTCGCCACTTTTGCACTGTTGTAAAACGTCATCGTAGAGCGAAGCGAACATGGGTTTATCTCCTGCTAATGCATTCTTAGTCTGTTGATTTGCCGCTGTACTCGCACAGCCAGACGGCATCAGTGTTACGATCAATACGACACATATTGAAACAAGCTTATACATCCTCATAAAAACATCCATCTATGCAATGATTTCGCAGTCAATTTCAGTTTCAACCAAATCATCTTCATGACCTGCATAAACAATAATTTTTGCGGTTTTCCCCACGTCCGGCCCAAATTTTAACTTCAGTTTCACCATACCCGTATCCATCATGCGCGTAGCTACCTGCCAATTGTCAATAGTCTGGATTTTTACGATATTATTGGCAGTGGCCTTGACCCAAAAATTCATGTATGCATTAGGCACCCGCACTCTTCTGCGACTCACCTCAACATTGACGTATTTTGTCTGATTCGCTTTTGAAGATATCTTGTTAGACCTACCGGTAAAGGCCTTTAACGTCAAACCACCCCGATTTGAATTATTTAAAGCCAACACTGAGCTTCTGTACACGTTTAATTGCAATAGATCCAGATCAGATGGCCCCTCATCATGATCCGATGAATACATCAGGTTTCGTTCCGTCATATCGCCGTTTACACCAGCTTCGTCACCCGTATGGGGGGTACCTGGGTCTGCGGGCATGACAACGCCATCATCCCCATCACGATGTTTTAAAGCAGCGCAATGTGCAATTTCATGAGCAATAGTCTGGCCCATTTCGGAAAGATATGCGTCAGTGGTAGGATCCTTGCCACCTTCAATAACAGGCTGTGGGTTGTGGATGATAATACCTATCTTGTCCGCTTCTGCTGAGGGAGTATCGGGCGTTGTCCATGCTTCGATATCTTTGTAACCTGTTCCTGTCGCATTCGGTTCAATATCTTCATAAACCCCATTAAAGGTATCAGGTATTGCAGCTAATGCATCTGTTCCACCTTGTGGTTTTGATAACAGATTTTTTGCTGCGCTTGGTCCAATACCAAAACCATAACCTTTAGGATGTTTATCAGCTTCTGTTTTATCTCGATAGGCAAAGGCAAAATTCAATACCTTGGGCTCGCAGTTGATAACACTTGCCAACTCCGAATCAGCGTCCTCTACATCCACATATTTTCGCGGTACGCCAGTGACATTGAAATAACCGGTTTGTCCAGCACCTGCCACAACAAAATTGTCTGCACCAATACTGGGGTAGGTGGTTGCAGTATTATCTGCCTCCATCTTAAGGCCAATTTGACGCAAATACCTATCTGCACAATCAAAAAACTCTTGTATCCGAGCCACCGTAAATGTAGTTTTAATGGCATCCGAATGTTTTAACAAATTCACTCTATATTTAATTGACCTCTCATTGACTACTTTTAGCGTCAATGTTCTAAAAGGCTTTTTTGCATAGCGACAATAGGCTTCCAGTACCAACAACCCTACTGTTTTGCCCTCTAAATAGCATTCCGAACCTATATTTTCCTGATCTTTACCCTGCTTAATAAATTTTGCTTTTCCCGCAGTGAGATCCGTACCTGCCTTTATTCGCCAAGTTAATCCTGAATAATTTACGGGTAAATTATCCCATGGACTCATTGGTACGCTACGCGGCAGCACCGGTGTTTTTGCTCGTACGGCTTGCGAGGTTGGTTTAACAGAGGTAACTTTAAAAATGGCCGCAGTATTCATTCTATTTGCGCCAATGACAATTGCTGATGGGTTATATACCTTGTTGATATTGTCAGTGTGTAATACTAGATTATCTTTCACTCTGGAAAGGGCGACTTGTTTGCTGATTAAAAGTTCTAACACTTGTAGCTCAACGAAAACACCTTCAATAATGGTGCTATCAGCACCAATATAGGGGTACACTCGAAACACTTTTCCAACATCAGCAGGCGCAAATTGTATAGCGACTTTTTCACCCTGTGTTGAATGGATTGTGGATGTATTGGCGGCAACGTCCAATATCTTCCAGTTGATAGAATTCCTGGTAGTGCGGGGCGGTTTGTTATAGCTTAGCACCGTAAACTCTGATTCAATACCGGGGGTCATTAAGCTGGGACCGCGTACGGTAAGCGGCTTAATATTTGAAGTGACCAGTGTGTTTAGATTACTTGGCGAGACCGCACCGACGCTTGCGTTAGCTGGTCCGCAAGGGATAAGTATTTCTTCCTCACCCTTGAAGGCGTAGTTCTTTTTGTTCCTCGTCAGATTTTTTGTTTCATCAAAACCAAACTTATCAATCAAAACCCAGTTAACGTAAGAGGCTTTGTCACAACCGAAATTAAATCGCGCCAGAAATTTCCAGTCACAGCCTTTTGGCGCTTTGCCCGAACTCGCATAACGGTTGGCGATACGTCCGAGATCTTCACCGCGTTTGATCTTGTGTTTAAAGCTGCCATACGGCCAGACCGCCCGAATTTTAGTGGCTGGATCAAGAAGATTCACGGGTTGTTGTACGCAATACTCTCGAAACTTTTCAATTTCTGCGGCTGTTGGTGCGGTCACTTTGTATTTCCCATATTATCCAGGTTTTTATAAGCTGCCAGTTAATCCTAACACCCATGCAATTCAGCTAGTTTATCTTGCGTCGCTTTATCAGCTTCACCCGTCACTTCCTGATCATTAGCTGCTTGAAACGATTCGATTGCAGCTCTTGTTTCATCATCCAGTTTTCCGTCAATATTTCCACAGGTGTATCCCAGATTGTTCAAGCGCATCTGAATCCCTTTTAGTTCCGTAACCGGTTCCATAACACCAATCTCTAGAGGTATTTCTTCACCACCAATGATTAACATGCCTGATTTCGCGTTCGCGGGAATGTCTGCTTCAATTTTACCTTCTGGATCCGTGCTGCCTTGAATCAACTTACCGTCGACTTTAATCACGTAGTCTTCACCTGCTATGGGCTGGTCATCATCCATCAATTGCAAATTCAGTTTTTTCTTTGGCATTTTTTTAACAAAGGTATGTTTGCTCTCAGTTGCAGCAGATTCTTTCCTTTTTTCCAAATCCGGAATAACAATCTTGTCGCCGGCTGTAAGAATATTAGGATCATCAGACTTTTTCTTGAGCTCCGAATTTGCCGCATCATTCCAGATCTTTTCCTCCGGTATACCCGTCTTTTTGGCGAACGAAGCAACAGTATCCCCTGGTTTTATCTTGTATTCTTTTGGCACTTCATTCTCCTGGCATGCTGCGTATTACGTTTTCTCTACTACTAACCATCAATCAGTGGGGCAACAAAAAGGCTTTACGCCATTTTTCTCGCCCTGATCATCCCTGGATTACCGGGATAATGCTGTTTTATTCAAAACTATGCCTTTTCCCATGCATCCTTATCTAATTTTGGAAACGCTACTTTGCAAGTTCCTGGCTCAATTCCCTCTACCCGAGCAAAACCATCTTTGTCCAAGGTCCCCTTGGCCAATGTTGCTTCTGGCAGTTCAATTTCATATTTTTCACCGGGTACAGGATTGCCTTCTTCATCAAGCAATTCAATTTCAATCCAGCTGTTTTTCTCTTCGTCTTCCAGCTCTTCGTCTTCATCAGCAGGCTTATGTGGGGGTAATTCAGTCGAGCCATATTTCCCTTCTTTCTTCTCGATTTGCTCTGCCTTAATTTCTGCAATTTTCCCTGGGTCAGCCACATCTGCCTCAAAGGCCTCGTCAGGTTCCGTCGGCTCAACTGCTGTCACTGCTTTTCCGCTTTTAGCTTGCATTTCGTCTTACCCTAATTTCTTATTTACCGAATCGAACGGCATGGAGAAAACACCTAATCCAGCTAGTTAATCTTCACCATACTGCCCTTAACGGTGGCAATGCCAGTTGCTTTGAAATCGCCCATAGCACCGGATTCAATCGTGGTATTGGCAGCGGACTTGGTATCCAAATTTGCTCCTGCGTCAATCTTGAGATTTGCACCTGACTTCGCATCCAGTTTCGCGCCGGCTTCAATTTTGACATTTCCTCCAACAGTATCCTCCATATTGCCGCCTACATCAGTTGTGACATCGCTTGCAACAGTGGTCTCCATATTGCCACCTGCTTCGAGCACAATGTCACCATTAGTCCCAATTTTTATGCCACCCGACTCAATCGCAATATACGAATCACCGACTTTTATGGTGATGTTGTCCGTCGCTTCAATACAAATATTGCTGGCTTTTACGTAACAATCATCGGTGACTTCCATGGAGTGATTGGCTTTAAATACTTCGGCAACATCCCCACCAACCGTCAAGGAGAGGCTTGCGGCGACTTTTTTTGCTTCTTTGCCATCAACCGTCAAATGACGGTCTTTACCAATTTTTTCAATATGATCCGCGTCTACCGTTTCACTGCGATTGTTTTCTACGTGTTCGACCTGATCGTTTTTAACCACTAAATGCCGATCATGACCAATTGTTTCATAACAGTCACTCTTGATATTGATATCCTGATTTTTTTCGCCGTGAATAAAAAGCTGTTCTTCCCCTTTTTTATCTTCAAAGCGAATTTCATTAAATCCTTCGCCGCCTTTGCTGGAATTGGATTTAATACCGGAGAGTGTTTTGTTAGCGGGCAACTCATAGGGAGGCGTATTGTCTTTGTTATATACCCGCCCTGTAATAATGGGGCGATCCGGGTCACCTTCGATAAAGTCGACAATCACTTCCTGACCAATGCGTGGCGTGTAAATTCCTCCCCAGTTTTTCCCAGCCCAGACTTGTGCCACACGGATAAAGCAGGAGCTATCTTCATCCGCTTTGGAATAACGATCCCAATGGAATTTAACTTTTACACGACCAAATTCATCCGTATGAATTTCCTCACCTTTGGGACCCACAACAATGGCTGTTTGCACCCCCTGCACCATGGGCTTGGGCGTTGTGCGCGCTGGGCGAAAGTGTTGTTCGGCATCTATTGCCTGAATTTGAACATGAAACTGTTCACCTTCATCGTCTTGCCCCCCCTCCAATCCGGGTGATGAAAGATCATAAGAGGCTCCGATAATCAGATACTGCCTGTTTTGATCTTCTCTGGGATAATCGATTAACTCAAACACAGCCCCCGGCATCAAACCCGCAGCATCACCATCCCCCTGAAGCACTTCATGTTGCGCTTGCAATTCCTGAATGCGGGCTTTGGCATAAGCCTCTCCATCGGAGGATTCAGCATACTCACCCGGGTAGTCATAAATTTGAAATTCTGATGAGGAATGTTCGCGTGTAACCTCGGCAATCGACGCCAAATCCTTTTTGGGTGCCTTGAAGTCAAAATCCGTTAAGGCATAAGAACCCGGCTGAACTTGTTTGGAAGCAGACCAGCTGTACAGGTGATCACGCGTCTTGCGATTACTTGCATCTGGGGGGAAATAAGGGACTTCTTCATAATTCGTTACGGGTTCGTGAGCACTGGGCGCATCCGCCAGCACGAGATTATGCTTGCCATTTTCATGCTTAAAATAAAAATAAATACCTTCCTGCTCCATCAGGCGGCAAACAAAATTAAAATCTGTTTCTCGATACTGCACACAGTATTCCCACTCGCGGTAAGTGGCCGTGAGTTTATCTTCATAATCAGCAAAGCCGTGATCGCCAAAGACCTGTTTGATGATATCGGGCACCGTCATTTCCTGAAAAATACGGCAATCCGATGTGCGGGTTAAAAACCATAACCAGGGACTGAGCGTGGCACGGTAGACCACGTGGCGATCATCATATCCTTCAACCGTAAAACGACTGACAAATCCGTTGAGAAAACGCTCCTCTCCATCAGGCATCTTCATCCCGACCGTGACATTTTCTCCCAAAAGGGTGTTGTGATCGACGTCGATATCTTCACTGTGTAATTCGAGTTCAAACTCAAACAAACGGCTTATTGATTCAGAGCCGGATAGTCGACGAAGCACCAGAACATCACTTTCTAGAGGTGTGGCTACTCTGAATCGTCTATTTGCTTGTGTGAAGGGCATCCGCTTCGCCTCTTTTATTACATTTCAACGGCAGGATATTGGTGCGCGCGGCGCACCCTACTCTGCTCTATTTCTGATTACTTCTAATTATTAGAATAGCAACTCTCATGCCAGCTTTGTGGGGTGCGCCCTGCACACTACTTATGTATAAGAACGACATATTTAGGTACGCGCGGCCCGCCCTACAGTAAGTGACATGTCACTTTTGGATATTGCCTGTGTCACTGTCACCTCATCGGTGCCATGCGCTTCGCTTAGTGCGCCCTACCTATTGCATCCAACAAGCTGGATCAACATCTACTCAAAGTTATAGGTAAAGCTCTCTTCCTCAACACCGAGAGAGATATTGCCGATTTGTTCCGCTTCAATACTGCGCCTGAGCAGCTCATTACTGAGTGTCGGTAGCACGGTATTGGTTAGGATGGAATCTATCATCCGGCCACCGCTGTCAAATTCCGTACAACGGCTGACAATCAGGTTTAATACTTCATCGTCGTAACCCAGTTCAATACCATGATTGCTTTCTATCCGTTTTTGTATACGACCGATCTGCAACTTGGCGATGAGCTTTAATACATCATCAGTCAATGGATAGAACGGGATCACGACCAGGCGCCCTAATAACGCGGGTGGAAACTCTTTTAACAGAGGTTCATGCAGTGCCTTGGCAATCCCTTCGGGCTCGGGCATCAACTCTGGATCAGCGCACAAGGATTTCAATAAATCCGTTCCCGCATTGGTTGTCAGCAGGATCAGCGTATTCCTGAAATCAATCACACGTCCCTCGCCATCTTCCATATGGCCCTTATCAAACACCTGAAAGAAGATTTCATGCACATCGGGATGCGCTTTTTCCACTTCATCCAGCAAGACCACGCTGTAAGGCTTGCGCCGCACGGCTTCAGTCAGCACCCCACCTTCACCGTATCCGACATAGCCCGGAGGGGCTCCCTTCAAGGTAGAGACGGTATGCGCTTCCTGAAATTCACTCATATTAATGGTGACGATGTTCTGTTCGCCGCCATAGAGCGCTTCGGCCAGAGCCAGAGCCGTTTCGGTCTTACCCACCCCACTGGTACCCGCCAGCATAAACACGCCGATGGGTTTGTTGGGATTATCCATATTGGCACGCGAGGTCTGAATGCGCTTGGCAATAATCTCCAGCGCATGATTCTGCCCGATAATGCGCTGACCCATTATTTTCGCCAGATTCAGTACCGTTTCAATTTCATTTTTGACCATGCGGCCAACCGGAATACCGGTCCAGTCCTGCACCACTGAGGCGACAGCCTGCGCGTCAACTGTGGGCAAAATCAGGGGAGCCTCGCCCTGCAGGTCTTGAAGTTGAGTCTGGAGCTGTTTTAATTCATCGAGAAAGGTCTTACGTTCTTCTTCACTATAACCTTCTTCAGAGGCTACAGCTTCAGTTGCTGTCTCATCATTATCAGCTGCGACCGTTTTTTCTTGTGCCGCTGCGCCTTCCTGTGTTGCTGCGTTTTCCTCTGCCGCTGTTTCGTGTGCAATTTCATCAACCGGTTTAGCGCCTTTCCGCAATTTTGCCCGCAGGTCCAATATTTGTGTCACCAGGGCTTTTTCTTCTTCCCACCGCGCCTCTAGTACAGACAGTTTTTCCTCCACTTCATCGAGTCGAACCAAAGCATTTTCCCGCCTTTTTGTCACATCAACACCGATACCTTCTTCACGCTCAAGAATTTCCAGTTCCGTGTTGAGCGCATCAATGCATTTTCGGTAATCGTCCACTTCGCCAGGTACAGCATGTTGACTAATGCCCACTCTGGCTGCGGCAGTATCCAGTAGGCTAACGGACTTGTCGGGTAACTGTCTGGCAGGTATGTAACGATGTGATAATTTCACCGATGCTTCCAGTGCCTCATCCAGGATCTGCACCTTATGATGGTTTTCCATGGTGCTGGCCACGCCACGCATCATTAACACAGCCTTTTCTTCAGAGGGCTCTTCAATATTCACCACCTGAAAACGCCGTGTTAAGGCGGGGTCTTTTTCGATATGTTTTTTGTATTCCGCCCAGGTTGTTGCTGCAATGGTGCGCAAAGTACCGCGAGCCAATGCTGGCTTTAACAGGTTGGCCGCATCGCCGGTTCCGGCTGCACCCCCAGCACCAATCAGGGTATGGGCTTCATCAATAAACATGATGATTGGTTTTTCTGAGGACTGCACTTCGTCAATCACCTGGCGCAGACGTTCTTCAAATTCACCCTTCATGCTGGCGCCAGCCTGCAATAAACCGATATCGAGACTGCGTAGCGAGACGTTTTTTAACGCCGGCGGCACGTCTCCTCGGGCAATGCGCTGGGCAAAACCTTCCACAGCAGCCGTTTTACCTACGCCCGCTTCACCCGTAAGGATTGGATTATTCTGGCGGCGACGCATCAAAATATCCACCATTTGACGAATTTCTTCATCACGCCCCACAATCGGGTCCATATTGCCGCTTCTTGCCTCTTCGGTCAGATCAACCGTGTACTGGGCCAGAGCTTCTCCTTTACCCATTGGTGCTGGCGCCATACCGTCACCGCTCTGTTGTGCAGCTGCTCCAGTAAATCCATCTTTGGCCTGCATACTTGCTTCCGGCGAGCCGCCGGTAATTGAATCAAATTCATCGACAAGGTCTTCAAACTTGAGTTTTTTAAACTGATCACTGATTTGATACAGCTGCCCGGCCAACTCCCGGCTTTCCAAAATCCCCGCAATCAAATAACCGGTTCTGATTTGAGGCTCATTAAACAACAATGACGCTTTTAACCAGGCATGTTCGATAACTTCATCGATATGCGTAGAAAAATTCACATTACTGGTGGTACCTCTTGGCAGCTCATCCAGCGACCGGGTAATATCCGCTGCCAAGCGGGCCGGTTCAAGTTCATAATGCTTAATAATTCGATGTAAATCTGAATCTTGTAACTGCAATATTTGCTGTAACCAATGAACAATTTCAACGTAGGGATTATTGCGTAATTTCGCGAAATTGAACGCTGCTTCAATAGCCCTGAAGGCCAGACTGTTTAATTTGCCAAAGATGGCTGATCGACTAATAGTAGCCATGGGATTTACTCCGTTTCGTTAAATGTTATTGTTCTGCTGCATTCGATTGATTCCACGGGTGCGCTCTGTGCACCGCTGTGAGCTTTTTTTGGTGCGGAAGCCGCACCCTACTGTGCTAATGACCATAATGGTTGGCGCTTCTTGAATGCAAGAGTACCTCAACGCACTCCTGCTCAGTATCTGCCGATTTCTCAACATCTCCCAGCCAAAGCGTCCACCCCAATTGTCCCTCTTGCCCAAGTGACCACTGCGGCACTTCTGGCTTGCTGAGTCTTAGTTTAAGATCCCACTCAAACGCTATGCCAATATAGTCCGTTACCAACTCGTAAAATAATCGAAATGCATCGGTATTGGGTAATAGACGTGAAAACTGCTGAAAGCTTAATATGCCAGACTCAATTTCGAACTTATGTTGGCAATCGTAAACCTTTTCTCCCAGACAACTGTTTTCACCCAGCCTATTGGCAAAACCATGACGTCCCAGCACAAAACGATCGGTTTTTCTTATCGCAAGCCAACCACCACTGTATTGATTAACCTGCAGACTGATCCCAAAATAGTCGCTAAGTAAGGTCTCCAATCCATCAGCCGAACGGGTTTCCTGCTTGTACAAACCGGCTCTGAATAATTTTGGCGGCAATGTTGCGTCGCCCACGCGTTCTTCATCAACAAAAATACCGGCAACTGCACCAACATACTGATCAAACACGTTGCTACCCGGCCGGTCCATGGCAATTGTCGGCTGAGTGTTCGCCCAAGCACGATATAGCAGACTGATCATTCTGTGATGAAAAATATCGGCAAAACGGCTAAAGGTATCATCGTTATGGTGAATTTCCCGCTCTCTTGCATATTCAGTGATATGCAGGGGCATAGGCCCATTGGGGCCAAAAACGCCATAAGCCCAGTTATAGAGCTGGTCTTGTGCCTTGTAACCGGGAATAAACTTGCAGACCGTGGCAGGAGCAAAGGCCATGGATGGCTCTTGTCTGATATAAACCGGATCATCGCTGGCTTTTACCGACTCACCCAAACGCGGGCTGTTGGAATAAGTCGCCTCAATAAAACGCAACGTATCAAACAAAGGAAATTGATACGGAGATTCTTTTATCTGCTCAAATAACTCTAGAGCAGATGGTTGTTGCCCGCCCTCGCCTGCCATCGATGTATCTCATTTCGTTGCTGAGTCGATAATACCAATTCCGTAAACGTATTCATGGAAGCGTAGCGACTAAAAAACCGTTCCAGTACACATCCCAATAAAAATACGCCAATCCCCTCAAATCCGTTCTCATCACACTGCAAACCAACTTCAACACCTCTACCAAAAGTTATGTGGCCTTTGCGAGGTAGTTGCCGAACAATCGGCTTGGCGTGTAACGACAGTATGGCTTCAATCTGACGCTCAATACCCGGGTCAACAGTGTCGGAAAGTAAACGGCAAAGTTCACGTAGCGCGACGGCACTTTTTTCATCACCGGCAATGAGGGATTCCATATTCAGTGATAACAAACTGATCAAGCGCCAACTCGATTCCCCGACTGGCATTGCCGGTTTGGGTTTAGTCGGTCCATGCACACATCGAATTTCCTCAACCGGAGCACCAATATCCAATGTGAAATCGGTCCCGCCCTGCCCCAAGGGAATCTGCAGAGGTAAATCACGATTAGTACACAGTACTCGCATGGCTAATTGTTTAATGGATGTACGCAGTGGCGCTGACTGGCTGTCTACCATAGAAATATTGGTACTACTGCCAATATAACTGGTGCGAGGCCCGCTTTTTTTCTGCCTTGACGATAACAGCTTGGGCTCTTGTTGAGTCACATAAAACGCACCCTGAGGATTATCACTGTGATGGTCATAACTACCGTACATCGGTAAAAATTCTACCTCAGCTTCATTGGCGGCAGTGTAACCCTGCACTTTTTCCACGCTATAGACTTCAAAATTCATCGGCTGGGTTTTATCCACCACCACCTCATAGTCATAAATGGCCGGTTTGACAGTGATGCGGTCGGTAAGCCGTTCGATAAGATTAATAGCCGGTGTACAGTGCAATAAGAAATTATTTTTATCAAGAACCTTAGCTAGCTGCGGTTTTGCCTTGGAAAAAAGCAGCAATATTTCTACCTCAGTACTCTGACAATCGCTTAAAAATGACTGCAGGCCACTGAGGGAGAAAAACAGAAAACGATGCGAAAATAAAAAATATTCCTGCAACAGGCGATACGCTCTGAATTGCCGTCCGGGAACAGGCAGCAATGACTGCTCATCCTCAAAACCAACCGGTTTGATACACTCCACGCCTCGATAAACAGGAGCAATCGATTTATCGCCCTTGGCCCGGATTAAAAATCCGGTCGCTTGTGAAAAAATCTGCTCATAGACGGTGATAGGCAAATCATCCGGACCGGAGATATGCACAGATAACTCATCCATTTTTATTTCATTAAAGGCTAATCCAGCCGTTGCCTTTAGTGAAAGTTTTAAACCGGCCGTCGCCTCTCCCACGCCTCTGTGCCATTTATCCGCCGCAAGTTGTGAGTCACTGGTATAATATTCGGCTGCCGTTAACTCAACCGGCCACAAAGTCATTTCGTGTGCCGTCCTAAATTGGCAGGCGGTTTTCTCTTTTGTCCCGATTCGACTTTTCATCATGGTGTGACGCGGTACCACATATCCATCAGCCAAACCGCTTTCCGCTGGATCAGGATACAACTTAGCGATCAGCATAGAGGGTTTTTGTGCTTGAAATTGCGGATAGATAATTTGCAATAAATGTTGCGTGAACTCGGGAAACCGCGAATCAATTTTTAGCTGCACGCGAGCGGCTAGAAAGGCAAAAGATTCAATGAGTCGCTCGACATAAGGGTCAGATACTTCTATGGATTCAAGACCCAGGCGCCCGGCAATTTTCGGGTAGGCTTTGGCAAACTCACCAGCAGAATTGCGAATGTGTTTGAGTTCTTTATTATAATATTCTAAAAATCGCTGATCCATTTTCGGACAGACTCCTAGCTCTGAACAACGCTAACATCGCCGGTTTCCAGATCAATTTCTGTTTTCAAGAACAAACTGGTGGGGATTGGATTACCCCATAATTCACCTTGAATCTCAAATACCATTGCGTGCTTTCCCATCACTTCCGAATCCACCGCAATACTGACAGACAATGACCTTGAATCAATACGAGGTTCAAAATTGATGATCGCTTTTTTGACGTCCATTTCTAAAGATTGAAGATTATCTTTATCAATTGAAGAACCTGCCAGACTGGGCACTCCGAAATTCAAAACCGATGTGCGCACCTCCGGTGTATCCGACAAATCCTGATCAATACCCAGTCGCGCTGTATTTAACAACCAGCTAAGATCACGGATGACATATTCACGCAATTTGCGCATTGTGATCACGCGTCTTTCTCGTGATTCCTGCGTGGAATCTGGCTCTCTGTCGCGCAACCTGTCGATCAACGAAGGTTGCAGTTTTTCCGCTGGCGACAACTCAGCCATATAAGCTAACCCTCGACACTTGCGCTATCAAAACTGATATCCCGCACATCCAGCAAGGCATAATCATTGACGTCGGTCGTCAACACTTTCTGACCGTAACCAACATACACGTTATCGCCAAGATCCACCCATTCCGTTTTACGGGCTAACTGCACCAAGCCATCTTCACTGGATTCAGAAGCGGGATACCGAGTAGGAATAAAACCGACCGTTTGTCCGCCATTTGCCCAGGTGAACTGTGCCGGCAACCAGACAAAATCGCGCAAATCCTCCGGTTCTTCTATCACAATACGCGAAATCCGCTGCATCGGCACCCAATAGTACTTGCCTTCAACAACGGCTTCTAATAACGGACCAATCCGCGAATCAGCATCGGCAAGCCATGCAAAAGGTTCACCATTCAAGGTACCGGAAACAGTCTCGATTTTGTCGTAGGCTGATAAACGCAATTCCTGAGCTTTTTCTGAATTGCCTTGAGCCTGTAATTTTAAAGATTCAAAAACCTCGCCAATCCAGGGTTCAGGCTCACCAAATACCAAAGGTGTTTTGCTGCCCGCAAACACGGCTTGCCGTAGCTGTTCGCACAGCAACAAAGGCCGGTAGGTCTGCACCATCGCCAGAGCACGATCAGACATTTCCCCAATAACATTTAGCTGATTTAGAGCCCGATCATATTCCCCCAGCACACAGCATAACTGAAAAAGGAAAATACGATCATTCACATTGGCAGGGTCATTGCGTACTCGATCCATCAGCGCTTTTTTTGCGGCGATCGGGTCGCCATCCCTAATCAGGTCTTCTGGTTTCATGATGCAATATCCCTAAATTTCCACCTCTGATAAGAAAAACCGGCCACTAGTGGCCGGTTTTTTCAACGAGCACAACGATTACGTAGCAGTGTTTCCTTCAATATCAAAACCCGTCTCAATCGTGGCACCTGGTGCACCGTCCTTCGCTTGCGGTGTGTATTCCACTGTGAACTTGGCAAAATTAAGCGTCACATTCTCTGTCAATCGATCCTCACCACCACTTCCGCCTGTGGATACTGACGTAACCAAAACATCGGTCATGGTGATAATGTAATACTCGACCGGCTTGTCACCTGCTTTGCGCACAACGATTTTAGCTTCCGGGTAATGTTTACCCGTACAACAGGTCTTTACCAGGTTGGGCGTCGATTTATCAATATACTTGGTTAGCGAGACATCCTGCACACTGACCTTACCGGCGCCACCGCCGCCTCCAGTATGCATAGAACCAGATTGCGACATCCCCCAGCTCCAAGCCAGCAAATCAATTTCGCCACTATGTGAATGGTCTACAGCTTCACCTTCCACCCCTTCAATCATCAAAAACATATCAAGAGAACCACCAGCAACAGTCATATTATTTTCTCCTTATGAAAATCAATAAAAAATTGTATTAAGACCCTTTGACCGACGGTAATTTTGAAACCAGTCTTAGGGAAACCGTCAAACCTTCAAGCTGGTAATGTGGACGCAGGAAAAACTTGGATGTGTAATAACCTGGCGCACCCTCAACTTCTTCAACAATCACCTCAGCTGCCGCTAGCGGCTTTCTTGCCTTGGTGGACTCGCTGGAATTGGCTGGATCACCGTCAACGTACTGCATAACCCAGCTCTGCAACCAGCGCTGCATCTCATCACGCTCTTTAAACGAACCAATTTTATCTCTGACAATACACTTTAAATAATGAGCAAATCGACAACTTGCAAACAGATACGGCAGGCGAGCTCCCAGCGCCGCATTGGCAGAAGCATCCGGGTCATCATAAACCGCCGGTTGATGCAAAGATTGAGCACCGATAAACGCTGCAAAATCTGAATTCTTCCTGTGAATTAACGGCATGAACCCGTTACTCGACAGCTCAGCTTCACGACGATCACTGATGGCAATTTCTGTGGGGCATTTCATATCCACACCACCGTCATCAGAGGGAAAGGTATGGCAAGGCAGCCCTTCGACTGCACCGCCAGACTCTACACCTCGAATGCGTGAGCACCAACCATATTCCTTAAATGCACGGTTAATATTGACTCCCATCGCATAGGCTGAGTTTGCCCAGCAGTATTTTGATGAATCCCCCGCTTCCGTCTCTTCCTCAAAGCTGAACTCTTCTACAGGATCGGTCTTTTCACCATAAGGTAGGCGACCAAGAAATCGTGGCATTGTCAGCGAGATATATTTGGCATCTTCCGACTCTCGAAATGAACGCCAGGGTGCATAATCCGGTGTTGAAAAGATCTTAGTTAAATCACGAGGATTAGTCAGTTCCTGCCAACTATCCATTTGCATCACCGTTGGATCAGCCGCTGAAATAAACGGAGCATGAGAGGCTGCAGCAATTTGCGCTATGCCGGTGAGCATCTCTACATCGGGTGGACTGTGATCGAAATGGTAGTCTCCCACCAAACAACCGTACGGCTCACCACCTAGCTGCCCGAACTCTTCTTCATATATTTTCTTGAACAATGGGCTTTGATCCCAGGCAGTACCTTTGAACTTTTTAATGTTTTTACCCAAATCCTTTTTGGATATGTTCATCACCCGAATCTTGAGCTGCTCATCCGTTTCCGTATTGTTCACCAGATGATGCAGACCACGCCAAGCACTCTCTAACTTTTGAAAGTCATCATTGTGCAGAATTTCATTGACCTGGGCTGTCAATTTTTCATCAATTTCGGCAATCACTGCACTAATGGTTGCCACTGCATCATCTTTTATCAGCGTGGTTTCGCGCTTGAGAATTTCCTCTGCCAGCGTTGATACTGCAACCGACACCTCACTTTCAGCACGTTCGGATTTCGGTTTAAATTCCTGGCTTAACAGGGATTGAAAGTCATCGGGCGCTATGGCTTCGCCGGCCTGCTGGTTTTGATCTGCTTCTAGTTCTGCCATGGTTTGCTATCCTATGTTCACTGTTCCGGTTTTAAACGAGTTTTATTCTATTCTTCCGAAGAACCTTCATCTTCCGCCTTGGGAGCAGAAGCTAAAGACTGCAACAATGCCGGATCATGCAGCGCTTTGGTAATCAAATCTTCCGCACCGGCCTTGCCGTCCATATAGGTCACTAAGTTTGCCAGCTGCGTTCTTGCTTCCAGCAGTTTATCAAGCCCCGCCACCTTGGCCGCAACCGCAGCTGGTGAAAAATCATCCATACTTTCAAAGGTGATTTCCACAGGTAGTTGACCTTCACCGGTAATTTTATTATCCACATTAAAAGCCACTCGTGGCTTGGTGGATTTCAACCGGTCATCGAAATTGTCAACATCGATCTCCATAAAACTTCTGTCATGCACGCCAGGCAGAGCCTCTGCGGGCTTGCCTGACAAATCAGCCATAACCCCCATCACAAAGGGAACCTGAACTTTTTTCTCCGCACCGTAAACTTCCACGTCATATTCGATCTGAACACGCGGTGCCCTGTTTCTTGCAATAAATTTTTGACTGCTGTCTGCCACGTTTCTATCCTCTCGATGATTAATTTGTTATCTGAAGACTATTCCGCTTTTTCCTTATGGGCTTATTCCTTAATAGAAAATACGGCTCCCATATTTTTACTTTTCGCTGCCAAAAGCGCAACGGTGCGTACAACGCACCCTGCGTTTATTCCTCTAAGCCAGCTAAATGCATAATCTGCTGCACGCTGTCTGGGCTGACGTCCTTCATAATTTCCATGAAATCCATGGTTACCATCTTTTTTGCTCGCCCAAGCACCAATGGCACCGGACTTGACGGCTCATGCCGCTCATAATACTGACAAATTCGATCAATGCATTTGATCACGTCTTCTCTTGTATTCACTTCGCCTGTAGCAGTCACTGGTTTCACCTGCGCTGAAGCTGCATCATCAGTCGTATCCTGAATCTCAGTCGGCTCATCCTGAGCAGCCCCCTCAAGCCCACGCTCAGCCATAAACTCAGCATACACCTTTTGTGCAGACTTAAGTTCATGTAAAAGAGGAGCAAATGTCGGGCTTGCGACAGCACTTATCTTTTCATTAAATAACTGCACCATGTTAGATAGTGTTGCAATAGCAGCGGTAAGACTATCTTGCGATTGTTGCAATTCTTCAGCAGGCACGTCCATAAACGCAGCATGTATTAGTGCACGATCTGGCTTTTCTCCCGCACTGCTTTCGATTTCGCCAATTGCTAATCGATAATCCTGCAGACTGAATTGCCCGGCTGCACGAGATGCAACCAGTATCACGCCAGTTACGTCTTTAGCGAAGCAGTCACTCTCCAAATACGACACGGCATTAACGCGGTAATCCGGGTCATCATCCCCATCAATTACCAATTGCGGGTGCACCAAATCCCAAAAATTATTCAGTAATGAGAAACACAGTTGCAGCCCTTCATCCAGACCGACAAAGCCTGTCTTATTCAACATGGCATGCGTGAGATAGCATGCAACTCTCAGGTCTTTTGTACTCTTAAGCAGGTCTGCGGCAGCTCCCTGTACCTTTGCCCAACTGGGTTCTACGGCCGCAATCACCGAGTCACCCATTACCTGCTCGGGCTTCCCTTGAGCAAACTGTTCCAACGCATTAAAAAGAGTATAGAGTTCGGCGCTATCGTCTATGTACGGGCCACAAGGCGAGCCATCTTGAATTGGCTGGAGTAGCTCGTCTAGCTGAATACTCATTAGAATTGCTTTCCCCTCTCATCCTTTTCAGTTCAACTAAATAAATATATAAATATCTTATACAGTCCTTTGTAAATGCCTCGTACTAAACACGCATGAAAATAATGCATGCGGCATACATCAATAACGCCCGCTCAAATTACAAACGAACAGGATTATATTCTTATCGTGACAGGAGGTGCATGCCATTCATCAATTATTTAACCTGATCATAAATGACGGGATTCATATACTATCTGTCGCTGCTGTCTTGTCAACCAATGTTCATATATTATGCGAAGACGCGACCAACCTTATTGCTGTTTACCTCACTATATAGTCCATCAATAGAATAAAACAAACTAAAAGAACCAATAACACAACACCCCTGTTCAACAATTAGTCGTTCACAATGTATTTAATGTGTCACTCGATAATCCTAATTAATAAAATTTATTCAATAGACGCGTTCAGCCCATTTTAGTTTGAATGCTCATCATAGTGAGTACTCTCCAGACCTTCTCGTAGAAATTATGTGTAAGCAAATCATTATTGTATTATGATTCGTTGCATTCAAACCAAGCCCGAAAACAATGACTAAGACAGCTCCGCCCACAGGATGATGAATAAATTAGCTCTACAGATCGTCAGCACTCAACGCGAATTAATGGGGGACGAGGCCAGCAAAACATTTGAGAGCAATGGCGGCTCCATTGGTAGATCTTGGGAAAATGACTGGGTGCTACCCGACCCAGACAAATTTATTTCATCGCATCACGCCTTGATTAGTTGCCAAAACGACGAGTTTTTTATCACTGACACCTCCTCGAATGGCGTCTTCCTGGATAACGCAAGTGAGCCGCTAGGTAATGGGAATACAGCTTCGTTGAGCCATGTGAGTCAGTTTGCAATTGGCGAATACCTGATTCAGCTACAATTAAATCAAGAGCAACCCACAGAGCCTCCAGCTGACTTTTTTTCGTCCACAAGCGATCCGTTTGCCTCTGCTGCAGAAACGAACAATGGCCTTATGGCATCAAGTAACATAGATGCAACAGACCCGCTGGATCTGCTCGGCACTAGCAGCACTCATCAAAATGCACCCCAGACACTGGATTTACCGGAATCATTGTTTGACGATGATGTCCTTGAAACAGAGTCACAACCAAGACCGTTTGTTAACGATGTCTTTGTGGCACCGTCAACTCACCAGGCAACAGACCAGGGAAGTCCCCTCGACCAAGAATCGTCGGCGATACCTGAAAACTGGGACACAACCAGCTTTGCACCGATAGAACCATTTGACCTCCAAGAACCACCGCCAGCAGAAACTACCCGCGCTATAGAACAAATCAACGAGACGGATAAAGAAGACATACCGAATATTAGCGAACCACTCGATGTTGCTGATACTGCATCTAATGAAACTCTGGTCGCTCCGTCTTTTTCACTTAACGATAAATTGGAGCATGATGCTGAAGAGGTCTCTCCTCTGACGGCATCTGAATCACCGGATCCGATTGCAATGCCACAGGAGTCGGAATCACCAACACCTCCAACACACGTTCATGCAACGAGCGAAAGCCAACAAGCACAGGAAACAACAGCAAAGCAAGCTGATCAGCTGCTGGCTGACCCCATTTCCTCGGTACCAAACGCTGACATAAAAACTAAAAAGCCGGATAACCCTCCGCCGCTTCAAAGTAATAAGGATGATCTTGTCGGTGTAAGTCAAAAGCTGGATAATCCACTACAACTTGCCACTGCCTCCTTCAAAGCCAATGGCTTGGACCCAGCTTTGCTTGAAGACCTCTATCTTGTTGATCAGTGGTTGGCCTTAATGCCGGACATCCTATCCGGTGTATTAGCAACTCTTCAGTCCAGGTCTGAAGTCAAAAACGAGTTACGGGCTTCTCAAACAATATTGCAGCCGGTGGAAAACAATCCCATTAAGTTCTCCATCAATATGCAGGACGCTATTCATAATTTATTTGTTAGTCAACGTCCCGGATTTCTCAAGCCCTCCGATTCTGTCAAACAAGTATTTGAAGATATTACTCAACATGAAGCAGCATTAATCACTGGCATCCAGGCTGGCCTGAACGGTCTGTTGCGGCGACTGAGCCCCGAAGCTATCGAAACACAGATTAATAACATGGAAAGCCGGAAAAACGTGTTTGGAAAAATCAGCCCTGCAAAAAAATGGGAATATTACAAAGAAGTGTTCCAGTTGTGCATGGAAAACTCCAGCGACTCATTTCTGGACATGTTCGGTGAAGACTTTGTAAAAGGCTATGAAACGCACATATCCCACCAGAAAAAATCAGACAGTTAAAGCAATTAAAAAGTGATGGAAAGAAAAGGTGATGAAAAGAAACGCCATGAAAACGATAGAACTCTTACACCCCAGCAGCCTATGCAAAAACACACTGAAGCTGGCGCTTGTGCTTAGCATGGCTCTGACGCTAGTTGCCTGCGGCAGCAACAAATCCAAACCCATGAATGTTGAAGGCGCGATAGCAGCAACGACTGTCCTGAATCCCACTATCAAGGGCGAATACCGCCCTGTTAACATCAAAGTATATTACCTCGTATCTGACAAACAATTTTCGCAAGCCAGCTTTAAAGATCTATTCCAAAGCCCAGACAAGGCGCTAGGAGAAGACATCCTACATATTAGCTCACATCAAATTTTACCGGGGCAATCCATTGAACTAGCTGAAGAAGTACCCCTGGGCATGAAATATATTGGCGCGGTCGCTGCCTATCGAAACTTGCAGGGAGCCAAATGGCGAGACATCAAAGCCGTACCAGATAAATGCTTTTTTTGCTTTGGCAACGGCTTGTGGGATCCCATTCTCATCTCAGCGGAAAGACTATCGATTGAGATTGATGTTGGCGATGACTGAATATACTTCTGTATCTCTCTGTCTTCCCCAGGAGCCTGCACAGCGTAATAACAGAGCAGACGCTTCTCGGCGAGTTTTTGGATAGAAGCCAGGTAATTGTTAACCTTACAATTTATAATACTCAAGCAGACAATGACTGAATAGGATCAACGATAATGACCTGGAACAACAAAACAATATGGTCGGAAGGACTATTTGTTAAACCCGTTCATTTCCAACAACAGGAACGTTATCTCGAACATTACATCGATCAATCACATCAGTTCAGCAGCGCTTACCGCTGGGGCTTTTTTGACCTATCAATTGACCAGGATTTACTCAACATTGGCAAATTTGCCATCTCGTCCGCCAGCGGCATCCTGCCTGATGGCACGCCCTTCTCTATTCCTAAAGACTACCCTGCACCCTCTCCAAGAGATTTTGAGGAAGGTGTTGCAGATCAAACTATCTACCTGTCACTGCCGGTAAGATCACTCAACCGCGAATACCAGGCACATGACACCGAAACAGGGATTTATCGTTACAAAACCCAACAGGATGAAATGCCAGATGTCGCCAGCAACACTCAGCAAACCAATTTAATGGAGGTTGCTAAGCTCAATTTCTCTTTGCTGTTGGAAGAAGACAAACGTTCAGATTACTGCTGCATCGCCGTTGCCCATATTGTCGAATGCAGCAAAGACAAGCAACTGGTGTTAAACAAACGATTTATTGCGCCATCTCTCAACGTTGATAATTCACCCAGCCTGAAAAATTACCTGTCGGAATTGGCCGGACTGCTTGAACATCGTGCCAATAACTTATCCGCACGGGTTACAGCCAGTGGCACAGGAGGTGCAGCGGAAGTAGCCGATTTTCTCATGCTACAAACTATTAATCGCAATATTCCCCTGTTCCAACATTTAAGTCATCTACCCTATTTACACCCCGAAGACTTTTACCGCAATATCATTAAGCTTGCAGGAGAGCTATCAACTTTCAACGAACCACGCAAGCCAACTGCATTCAGTCTTTACCGTCACGACAAGTTGTCGGATAGCTTTGATGACGTCATTGGCAAATTGAAAGACCAACTGTCCATGCTGATTGATCCACAGGCGACCAATCTCCCCTTAAAAGATCCCAAATACGGCATCTATCGGGCATTGATTGAAGACCCTGCGCTCATCGAAAACAATATTTTTGTGCTCGCCGTCAAAGCCAATACCACTGCCGAAGAACTGCGCAAGACCTTCCCCAACCAAATCAAGATATCCTCGGTTGAGAAAATCAGGGATTTGATTATGTCTGGTCTCTCTGGCATTGCTATTACGCCACTTCCTGTTGCACCAAGAAAAATCCCCTATCACTCCGGCTTTGTCTATTTCCAACTAGACCGAGGCAGCACCACTTGGAGTGAGCTAAAAAATTCCAGCGGTTTCGCTTTGCATATCAGCGGTGACTACTCCGGCCTTGAACTTGAGTTTTGGGCTATAAAGGAATAAACACTTATGTCCGATGACGATTTTTTTAAACCCTCACAATCTGACAAAACCGTCATATTGCCTACGCCCGGTGGCAGGGGTCAACCCAATGCACCTCAGATGCCTAAGCCCGGCGCTAACATCCACTCACAAGCAGGCAGCATCAAACCACCTTCTTTATCTTATCTGAAAAGTGCAGAAAAAAATCCTATTCTTGGCAATTGCCAAACCATCATGACCTATGCTGCACAGCTTCGCACACTGAGTGTCGCACCTGACGTAGACCAGCTGTTCAACGAGCTTGTTATGCAGATTAAGACGATTTGTGAAAATCTGCGCCAAAGTGGTCAGGATGATGAAGTCATTGTTACCTGCCGCTATATGCTGTGCTCGTTTATTGACGAGATGATAGTCAATACACCCTGGGGGGCCACTAGCCGCTGGACCACCCATTCTTTACTCAGTTTCTTTCAAAAAGAAGCACAGGGTGGCGCCAAGTTTTTTGACATTCTCAATAAAGTGGAACAACAAAGCGCCCGCTACATTGATCTGATTGAATTAGGCTATGTCTGCCTGTCTCTTGGCTATCTGGGTAAATACCGTATGCAAGCTGATGGTGCCAGTCATCTCAGCAGTTATCAGGAAAATCTATACCACCAAATTCGTCAGGTTCGACAACATCAGGATCTACCGCTATCAAAAGTCACCGAAGGCGTTAATACAGAAAAAAGTCCTCTGACACAAGGCAAAGCACTGCTGCTCACTGCAGCCGCGTCTGTGGCTATATTGTTGCTGGTATACACAAGCCTGCTCTTTGACATTAACTCCCATTCCGATCCAGTCGCCATTAAAGCCAGTGCGCTTGGTCTGAATATGCCACAGTTAATTAAGAAACAACGTGCAGACGACACGGTGCTTGCAGAGACTGGCTCCTGGATGGATTTACTGGCCAAGGATATGTCAGAAGGCCGTATCGACATTCAAAAATCTCACGAAGGCATCAAATTTATTTTGTTCGGTGATGGCTTGTTTGACTCAGGTAGCGCTCAGCTGGTCAACAGCACCCTGATTCAGAGAATCATCAAGGCACTGGAGCAAACTTCAGGCAACCTGCTGATTGTCGGACACAGCGATAATATACCCATTAGGACGCTCGCTTTCCCCAGTAACTTGGATTTATCCAAAAAGCGTGCAGAGTCTGTCGCAGACCTGGTCCAGCAATCTATGCCCAATCGAAGTATCACCATTGAAGGAAGAGCAGATCTCCAACCTCTGGTTGAAAACAATACGAAAGAAAATAGAGCAAAAAACAGGCGCGTCGAAATTACTGTCCTTAACTGATTGAACAATCATGGGACAAGATGAAAATTCAGCAACTAAAAATTCAACCACTATTGCAGCTCGGGTTTTCAAACCAAGCTGGAAAACCAAAACAACAGCATATTTTTATGCTGAATAGTTACGGACTAACAAAGCCAGAACACTATGAAGAAAGTCAAAGCACTCATTTTTAATAGCTGGACCCTGATCATTCTATGCCTGCTTGCCATAGGGTTTGTGATTTATTTTGTGGGTCCGCTCATTGCCATCGCCGATTGGAAACCACTGGAATCTGCACTCAATCGCTGGTTACTGATTCTATTTGTCATACTGATCTGGGGTGCAATCAAAGCCTTCTCGATAATCAAGGCAAAAAATGAGGAAAGCGGTTTTCTTAAGGATTTGTTTACCAAAAACAAAGATGACGCCAACCAAGTTGATTCGTCACAGGAATTATCGCAGAACGAACGCAGTACACTTGACGTCAAATTCAAAGAGGCCGTCGCCAGCTTAAAAAAATCCAGCAAAACGATTGGCCGAAAATTCAACCTGTATGAAGTACCCTGGTATATCATTATTGGACCTCCCGGTAGTGGCAAAACAACTGCGCTACTGAATTCCGGACTCAAATTTCCACTGTCAAAAGAATTTGGAACCGGTTCAATCAAAGGCATTGGTGGCACCCGAAACTGCGATTGGTGGTTTACAAATAAAGGCGTCATTATTGATACGGCCGGACGCTACACAACTCAGGACAGCCATAAAGATGTTGATAGCGCTGCTTGGCAGAACTTTCTTGCGCTACTGAAAAAATTTCGCAAAAGACGCCCTATAAACGGAGTCTTTCTCACTATTAGCGCACAGGAACTGTTATTACAAACACCGGATCAACGAGCCCAGCACATCGCAGCCATCAGCAATCGCCTGCAGGAATTAAAAGAAGCGTTCAAAATCGATTTCCCAGTTTATCTACTGATCACTAAAACGGATTTAATTGCCGGTTTTGAAGAATATTTTGATAATTTTGGTAAAACCGATCGAGAACAAGTTTGGGGGGCAACCTTTCCTTTTGAAGCTGGGGAATCAAAGAATCAAGCCTTAACACTGTTTTCTTCGGAATTTGATCAACTGCTAATGTTACTGAACGAACGCCTGATCAACCGACTACACCAGGAGCGGGACCAACAACGCGCACAAAAAATTGCCTCTTTTCCCAAGCAGCTTCAGTATTTCAAACCCGTATTAGAACAGTTTATTAAGGATGTGTTTGAAAACAGCCGCTTCTCACAGCAGATATTGTTACGCGGCTTTTATTTCTGCAGTGGCACACAGGAAGGCACGCCCATTGACCGCCTGATGAATAAACTGGGAGGAACAGCGCCTGCCATCAGCTCTAAAAGTAAGGGCAAGAGCTTTTTCATTAAAAACCTATTTGAACATATTGTCTTCCCAGAAAGTGAGTTGGCAGGCACTGATGTCAAATTGGAAAAACGTCTGCAATTGATTAATATCGCTGCAATCGCAGGCGTGGGAGTCTTTTCGCTGGCACTTATTGGCGGCTGGACAGCTTCTTACCTGAACAACCAAAGTTTGATCGATCAGTCTCGCTCTGCCCTTGAGGCAGCCGAGAGTGAAGTCGAAAAACTATCACCCTATGATTTACAACCCGGCGCCACACTACCCTTGCTAAACACGCTACGTGATTTACCGGGCGGCTATGCTTATGCGGATGAGTCCATACCATTTCTCACAGGGCTGGGACTTAATCAAAGCAAAAAAATAGGAGAGCAATCCAGCATCGCCTATCAGCGAGTTCTCAATAAGGCTCTACTTTCCCGCCTGATGATTCATACTGAAAACAAGATCGGCGCACCGGGTGTCGATCAAGGTTACGCTTACGCTGCGCTTCGTACCTATTTGATGCTGGGATCAGATGAACATTTTCGAGGCAATGAAGTCAATGCTTTTTACCAGTACGACTGGCTGCACAGCATCGCCAGAGAATTGACGAACGAGCAAAACGAGGCTTTTTTGTCGCATCTTGAAGCACTATTTGCGTTCCGCCCATCACCTTTACCCATGCCACTCGATAATGAATTAGTCAACCGCACCCAACTTCAGTTAAGCAGCACCCCATTAGAAGCTACTGTGTTTGGTCGCCTGGAACAATTGGATTTTGACAATCTGGAGCCTTTCACCATTTATGCGAAAGCGGGTCGTGAACTGGCTGATAAGGCGTTTATCCGAAAAAGCGGCAAATCACTGTCTGAAGGTTTACGCCCATTATATTCGAAAAAAGCCTATTACTTGTTAATGAACCAGGATATCGAAATACTCACCGATGAAGTGATCGAGGAATCCTGGGTGTATGGTGAAAACTATACTGAGAATCGACAAATTGACCGAACGGATTTAATTAACAAGGTTAAAGCAATTTACACCGAACGCTATATTGAAGAATATAAAGACTTATTGAATGACATCGACATTGTCCCTTTTTCTAATTACACCGACGCAGCGAGCGTGTTGAACACCATATCAGCAACTAACTCACCTCTACAACAGTTACTACAGGCAATAAAAAATGAAACACAATTTGGTGCCGGGCAATTAACTGACAAACTCAAAGACAGCAACGCCCTGTTCAAAGCCCAAAGTAAACTAAAACGCATTCTTGGGGAATCCTCTGATGACGTAGGCAAGTCGTTCAATCAGCCAACTGATCCAATTACTACCCGTTTTTATCCCCTTCACCAATTGGTCACCGCCCCGGAAGGCAGCCAAGCCTTACCTCTAAAACAAACCCTTGACCAACTCGCCGAACTCTATCGTTTTATGGCAAAGGTCTCTATAGAATCAAGTGGTAAAGCACTCGATCCAGCCGTTGCAAAAACAGGGCAGGCAAGTATCTTAAAAACGCGCTTAACCGCAGAAAACCAGCCAAAAATGCTCGTCAAACCGCTGATTCGAAGTATTGCCCAGCGAACCGCCGGCCTCGCCTTTGGCGGCGTCATTGCTCACATCAATCAACAGTGGGCGCAAGAACCCCGCGAGTTCTGCATGAAAGCTGTCGAAGGACGCTACCCCTTTGATAAACGTAGTCGAAGCGATATAACGCTGAACGATTTTGGTAGCTTTTTTGGTTACGACGGCATATTGGATAAATTCTTTAAACAACATCTAAAGGACTTTGTGGATACAAGCACATCGCCTTGGCAAGTGCATTCCAAGCACAAAGATCTTATCAGCCTGTCAGCTGAAGCATTAACGGCCTTTGAGCAAGCCCATTTGATCCGCAAATCCTTTTTTAACAACGGCGGCAAAAATCCAGTTTCAAACAACAAAATGACCCCGACAAATCTTGATGACGGTTTACGGGGTTTTTATCTGAGCGTCGACGGACAATCCATTCAGTACGAGTTTGGACCACTACTGGCAGAACAAATGCAATGGCCAGGCCCCAATCCGGGTAGTGGTGCCAGCTTGACACTAAGACAGGTCAACGGCGGCGATATATCTATTTACGAGGAAGGCGACTGGGCCTGGTTCCGACTACTGGATAAAGTGATTGTCAGACGCAGCAATAGCCCCGAGCGGTTCAATATAAATTTCCGTGCCAGTGGTTATTCAGCCAATTATAACCTGATCGCCGGAGGCGCCTATAACCCTTATCGACTGGGTTCACGGTTGCAATTCAAATGCCCCAACACAATCTAACAATGGATTACCAATTTGGTTTTTATGGCAAACTTCCTATTACCGGCGATTTCATACAACGCAATCTGCCGGATCATTTTGTCTATCTCTGGGACAACTGGCTACAAGAAAGCTTTGTGGTCAGTAGAGATAAACTCCAGGATAACTGGCTGCCTAACTACTTAAGCAGTCCAATCTGGCGCTTTTTAATTGGTCCCTCAATTATTGATCGTAATGCTTACGTCGGCATTCTTGCACCCAGTGTTGACTCAGTCGGCCGCTATTTCCCGATGACAATTGCCATGCCACTGCCGCCTCAATTGCTCAGCGGCCTTTTCTCTCAAACTTTTCAGCAAGTATTTGAACAGCTCGAGTCCTTGTTTTTTAAATATCTTCATATCGAAGTAGCTAACACCGAAGCATTCAATAAAGAATTACAACAACAAAACCAGCTCATAAAAAATCTGCTAGCTCATCAAACAGTAGACAATTTACCAGACTCTTTGGACGGACACCGCTTTGCAATTAACGCCAATACTACGATTGGAACAACCATATCTGCACTATGGATTTCGTCTCTACTGGATAAACACCCGGAAGTATCGCTGTGGTGGAGTCAGGGTTGTGAAGCCATTGATCCCTCATTACTGATAAGCAACGGTTTGCCCAGTCAAGAACAATACACCTCAATGCTCTGCGGCAATTGGGCAGCCTATCAATGGCGACCAGCAAACTTGTCATTAGCTGGCGAAACCACGAAAAACGCGACTCAGGCTGAAATCTCAAATAATAATGATGCACCGGTTACCAGTGACCCAGCTCCACAAACAAATAAATCGTTACCCGAGAATTCCAATGCAGGCTCACCATTGACAAGCCAATCGATAACGGAAGAATCCTTATTATCAGAGATATCAACATCACCACTTGATAATCTTCAATTAAGTGGCGGTAATGATCTGACGTTTGCAGCAAATAACGCACAAAGTGAACAGCTTTACGAAAGCGCAACCCCCAATACAAATCAGCGGGAAACTATCACAGTAAACTCAACAAAGTCTGCTCCAGCAACAGACTCATTGCAGGACGATACATTCGGCGGGGCAACACTACTCGACAGCTTTGAGCTAACTGACTTACAGGGATTAGATCATTGCCTGAAAGCAAGTAGCTTTAGTTTCTCTCATATTGGTCACAGACGACAGATCAATCAAGATTCCATACTCGACGATCATCATCGCTCATTGTGGGTTGTCGCCGATGGCATGGGCGGCCACACTGCTGGCGAAAAGGCAAGTCGAGCTATAGTGGATTGTCTCAGTGCTGCAACATTTCACGGTGATCTGTTCGATAACGTCAACCAAACCCAAAATGCATTGCAGAATGTTAACCATCAACTTTTTTCAACTGCTGTCTCACAAAACATCACCTGTGGCAGTACCGTAGTGGCCTTCATTCAAAATGAAAATCAATGTGCGTACCTGTGGGCCGGTGACAGTCGGCTTTATCGGCTCCGCAATGGCCATCTACAACAAATGACAACTGATCATTCAGCCACCCCCCCTAGCTCAGGCGATCTATTGGAGAGTAGCAAACGAAAGAGCCATGCTATCACTCGCGCCATAGGCGTAGCGGATACATTGCAACTGGAAAGTGCTTTCAATCACCTCGAAGCGGGTGACCATTTTCTACTATGTTCCGACGGTGTATACGATTGTCTCTCACCAGATCAAATTCTTACTGCACTTAGCTTAGCTTCTGCAGAAGAGGCTGGGGAATTCCTACAAAAAAACGTTTTATCCGGTGATGCACCAGACAATTTATCCGGCGTTCTGATGTGGTATTAGGGACTTAGTTTCTCGATAGTGTTAGTGGAGTCAACACTAGTTTCAGGTACCTTGATCGGTACTAAATCGTAAAAATTGTGGATCCATCCAATCCCAGAGCCGCTCAGGGTGTTCATCAATACTGCTTGGTCTTGAATTCCACCAAAATGCATCCATGTTCGTACCACCATTTCCATGTGTGATTAAACTGAAGCATAACGCAGTAGTGAAAATTATTTTGGTTGCAAGGTTATTTATCGAATTGTGTTTAAAGAAAATAACTAACCCATAACAAAATAGCGGAATCATGTCGGAGAAAAATCTAGGACCATAGGAGTATCCTCCCCACCAATGCGGATATAGTGAGATCGTCACCCAGTGAAGAATAATGATTACGCTACAAAGATTAAGAACCCGACTATCCCTGTGTTTCCAAAAGCTGTAGAGCGCCCAACAAAAAATGGGCGAATAGATTAACATACCTCTAGCAGGACTAAACCAGTTTCCAAGAAGTGCGTCTGTAAAACCCGGATGTAAACTTAGTCTTCCGGCATTGCCGTAAGACGATATCAAATGGCCATATATGCTGATATTGTATCCAAAATAGATGATCGCGAAGGGTAATGCGGCTAATAAAAAGTGTAAAAAATATTGGCGGTAAAAAACAAAAACATAGACGCTAACACACATTACAGCTATTGCATTAGTAGGTCTAAACATATAGGCGAGAGCAACAAAACTACCAGCATATATGATAGCCTTTGGACGAGTCGCAGCACGATCAATACATAAAAGAGTTGCGGTTAGCGTTAGTATAGAAGGCGCGTGCATCCACATGGCACGACTAACGGTTGACCACATGGGAGTGGCAAATGCAAATAATAGCATGATTAATATGCTTTGGTTTAGCGGTAAATGCCTCCGGGCTAACAAACCCATAAGCCCAACTGCAAGCGCAGAAATAAGCGCTGCTGTCAACAACTCGTAGATTGGATATAGTTCATATGTTTTCATCGGTTCGCTTAAGGGAATACGACCACCTATCACTTGCCGGATTTTTACCTCTAAAAGCGGAATTTGATCAAAGGCAGGCTCCATTAAGACATCTGCAACAAGCACGCAGGGTATTAATAAAATCGCAGACCAAATTGGAAAATAGCTATAACGATGCTTATTCACTGTTTCGACACGGTAATCACTATCATCAGCGACTATCTCGTCAATATTGGAATCTCCATTCTTAATGATGCTATAGGCTGTATGCGAGTTGTACCTTGAGTCAGAAGGTGTTATCACTGGACTTATACAATACACGAAAAAAGCAAGCAAAAAACCGAACGTAAATAGCTGCTTATTGTCTAGGTTAGTCATTTGTTTGAAGATAATGTCTAGATAGTTAGGTAATAGAGGGCACTCTACTGAATTATGCTAAATAAAGCAAAATGCTATTTCACCGGCTTAACTTTTAGGACAATCTTTTATTCAAGGCCATTAACGAATATTCTTCTCGTACATCATTATCAGCCATCAAACTCCTACCCAAAAATATGGAAGTATAAGTTCAGATTATAAAATCCAATCAACCTTCAATAGCATCAAAATCCACCGGTACTTTCAGCATATCAATACAGGCAGAGCCATCAACGCGAATACATTCGCCACTGATAAAGGCCGCCGCATCACTGACTAAAAATAATACCGTATTAGCAACATCCTGCTTACTACCCTTTAAACCACGACCCGTATTGGCAACTTTTTCGATACGATTAACACCTTCGGTCTCCTCAATATGACCTGGGGCAACACAATTAACTCGAATACCTTTGCGCGCCCACTCGACCGCACAGGAACGTGTGAGTGAATTGACTCCGGTTTTTGCAGCCGCCACATGTGCCTGAAACGTCACGCCCCAATTTTCAAAGGGCGCTGTGATATTTACAATGGCACCGCCATGATCTTTCAAATACGCGGTATATGCAGCCTTCGTCACGTTATAAGTTCCTAGCAAATCAATATCAACGATCGTCTTAAACCCCTTGTAGGAAATATCATCAAGGGTTGCAAAAAAATTACCTGCGGCATTATTAATGACAATATCCAAACGCGAATAGCGCTCCATGGTTTGCTCAATAACCCGCTCTACGGCCTCAGGGTCACGCACATCAGCAACCACGTAAAGGCAGTTGATATCCTGTGCGCTAAATTCAGCACATGCATCCCGCAACACCTCTTCCTTGCGGCTGGCAATCACGATTCTGGCGCCATGCGATCCCAAGGTATGCGCAATTTGTTTTCCTATACCAGTGCCACCGCCAGTTACCAGAGCGACCTTACCTTTTAGGATCATATTAGTAAAAATGCTATGTTCGCTGCCAGTCGCCATCATCTACCGCCACAAAGGCCTATTATCGAAAAGCTATTAACTCAAACTCAGCTGTTGAGTCAACCTCACACAAAAAAGTAATTCCCTATAGTCGATTAAAAAACCTTAACAGTGCTCATATGCTTTGAGGGGCCGTTGTATTTTTTTGACACATGCTTGGACGATGAGCCTTTGCCTTGAAATTTTCTTTTGTTTGTTAAAAGGCGCCTTTTGTTATCGGAATTTCGTACAAATGAGAGTGAGCCGCGCTGTTGAGATGTTACAACAACTTTACGAGGGATCACTGATCCAATCAAGGGAGCGGATTTTATGTCAATCTTCGCAGAGCTGGAATGTACGGGAGGATGATCACTGAAATGAACGATACCGTTAGCATCCACGTATTTGTATGCCGATGAGGCGTAAGCTGGAATGCAAAGCAGGAACAGGAGGGAAGAAATAAGTTTTTTTCTTATATCCATTTTTAAATGCTCGCGTAACTATTTGTTTCAATTGATAATTGCGTGCTATCTTTTTGAAAGAATGGTGATTTTATTTGTATTTAACTAATCAAATATCTGGCTGTGATTGTAGCGCCAAACTGTATAAAAAAACAACCCTTCAGAAGCCAAAAACCGCGCCTGCGCCCATGTGTCAATAAATTGGCCAGGCACAAAGATTCGTAGCTTACCGTGGCTCCTAAGGGCATCGATTTTTTTCCCTGCGGCCCCACAATATCGCTTACCGGCAGTATGCATATCAAGGCTCCCTGACAGTTCAAGAAGCGTTTGCGCTATTCTGTTAATTATCACGCCCCTTTACTGTTAGGTCAGGCCTCAATACTACCAAAGTACTATTGTTAGTATTGAGGCTGGTTTTTTCACCTAAATAAAGGGGACGCTTATACAGACCGACACTCACTCAGGATTAATTGTATAAAGTTTCTGGCATTGTGATAGATTCTCCATCAGAAATTGTACTCTGAAATCTCCTCACTAATTTTATTTGAGATACCGGGTGTTTTGCGCAAAAACAGCTGAATCCAAAAGAAATTCTATTGGCTAGTTTTCGTGAACAACCTCATACAACCGCCACCGACCTTCGCCCTCTTTTGTAACCTCTTTAAGATAAGGAAGTCGTGAAAAGTGGAGATGCGTCTGATCAAAACCATTAACTAACGCGTAATCAAATTGTACGATATCTCTATTCGTCACTCTTTCTGGAATCCACTCTAACCCTGGCGTCCATGTCCGACGTCGTGGTTCTTTATAAATAACAATCCCTGTAGAGTGCTCGGCAAAAGAAAAATTTAGCTGACCACCTTTATATGCCTGTGCATAGGAAAACGTTTGCAAAAAAGGTCTCCCTTTAAGATATTCACTTGTTTTTACAAAATCCAACCCTATCACACGCTTATTCTCCGGCAATGAGATAAGAGAGCGCTCAAGACCAGACAACTCCTTTTTTTCAAATAAATACCACTTATTAGATATCACAATAACAAGAAACAAAACAATAAACAGCACAATCGCTATTCTAATTTTTCTATTGATTTCAGCGGCTGGCAAGGCTAAAGATAATAAAATGAAGCTGAACGGTAGCCATCTTTGTGAAAAGAAAATCGTATTCATATACTTTTCTGGTGCAAACAACATAACCAGAAAGAATAAAACTCCCCCCAAGAATAAAGCCTTATCCGTCTTTGCTAAAATGGCCGATCGATTTGAATATAGCGTAAAAATAATCCAAGCAAGCACGATCAATAATATCAGTGGCTCAACAAATCCTTTTATGCCACCGAGCGCACTCTCTGCCACATATGTAGGACTCAATCTTTCAATCGGATTTGAAAACCAATGCGCTGCAGTATCAAACCCAGCGTTAAAACGTGCATCAGACAATGATCTAAACCAGACAGCTGAGAGCAAACCTACCGGCAACATTGGTGAGCACTTAACAAACAAATCTGAAATAGATCTTATTCGGAAAAGACTATAAACAAAGATGAAAACGCATGCCATAAGAAACCAAAGCGCATGACTAAGGAATAATAAAAGCGAAAGAAAAAACAACACCAACCAATTTTTAGTACTATTTGGCTTGTCAAAACATGCTAAAAAAAGAGCAAAAAAAGGCCATCCTATTAGAAAATTGAGAAAACCCCAATATAATGACGCGTTAAAAATGAAAATAAATGAAAGTAAAACATTCTCAATTGGTCTACCTCGCACCTTTGCTAAATAAACCGTCGCAACAATCCAGCAAAGACAAATAATTATCAGAATACTTTTCCCAAGCAGCCAGCTCGGCAGTATAAAGTCCACTACTGCTATCAATACATATATTAGATTATTTGGCGCAAACCAATTAACTATCAATTGATCAGATTGAGAAGCATATATTTGTTTGAGCAATTGAATCTGTGACAGATGCTGAGGCAAATCAGTGGATGGTGGAAAAGAGACTAATAGAAAAGGAAACAAAACGATTAGAATCGCAAAATAAAGTATACTGACCTCATAAAAATTCCAACCGGAAATTTTATTGGATTTGTCAATCATAATTGATTCTCGCCTACAATCAGATCAAGGGAACTTGGTAAAATATGCAGCTTTGTCGGCACATTGTCATCGATCAAATCAGGCCAAAGAAATCCACCAAAGCTAATGCTAAGAATAAAATCATGCCGTTTTGACATAATCCAACACCGCATTTTGCCATACTTTTTTGCGAAACCCAAATAGCTTAGGCATTCACCACGACAAATCTACGCGAATGCCGAACCTTTTGAAAAAGACAACAAATTGCAAATCACCTTCGAATAATCAAAGACAGTCTGCGTATTTAACATCAACTTTTTCATCATTGTCCGCCATTGTTTCGCTTCGATGCTTACTCTTAAGCAAAACGATATCGCTGAACGAGGCACATACATAGGCAAAAATCTCTGGGTGAGTGAGATACGATAACTCACTGAAAGTGTCCATCAAACACCCGCGATCACAGTAATGATAAGGCAATCGAAAACCTATGCCTGAAACTGAACGAAACTAAGACTCAATTACCCAGGACAAAACTACGGATGAATTTTGAATTTGGTATCAATTGAAATTCCTCTAGACCTGGAGGCCTGAATGTACAATGTCACCTTTTTCTCAGTCAAATCGTGCTGAACATGTTTGACTTGCTGACCTGGAAGGCTCAGAATCTCGCACGAGATATTAAGATTCAAATATCCGCCGTATTGCGTTACACAAGAGAGCTTATATTTCAACAGGTTAGTACCGCCTTAGGATTGAGCATGAATTATATTGAACAAAAGGCAACAAAAGCAGTATAGTTAAACTCCATGCTTAAAGTGATTACTAACTGCAGTTAAAAACTATGACAACCCCTTATCCGCAAGAAATTGAATCCAAAATGCAAGAGCTATACAACCGTCTTCCAGAAAAAAATAGGCGCTTATATGCTGGAGTTGAGGCATCAAAGCTTGGACACGGAGGTCTCAGTT
>PIVM01000600.1 GCA_003353945.1 Gammaproteobacteria bacterium | reverse complement strand
ATTTGGCCTAAGTGCGTGATGCTCGTCAACTCCAATGACTGGGACGCGCACTTCGCTTACGACTTGGATCCAGGTATCATTGATCGTATCAAAATCCTCTCCACATATCGCGAGTATGAGGTTCGCAAAAACAGAGACAAGCTGAAAGGCACGGCATCAGAAGGCACACCAGACCTTCGTCCTCGTGCTCACATTCCGTTCCTCGCCGACAAGCTGGGCGTCTCCGCCGATGCACTTTACCTGTGGTGCTTGCGATTGGCAACCGATCGCTTCTGGAGCATCATCACAGACACAGTTGACCCAACTGTAAACAGGTTGCAATATGAAGTTCGTTACTGGACCACAAGACAGAGAATCAGATTCAAGGCAGACACCTCTCAAGCGTTGGTCAATGCTATGTCAATCGCTGCTGCTATCCGCAATGGCGACACACCGTACCACATGCCAGAGTTGACACCAGACGTCTTGGCTCGTCATCTCAAGGATCTTCAATTCCTCGGGCTTGACAAATCAGGCAATCAACTGATGTCACGGATGAAAGCCGATTGGGAAGAGCAGGGTCGCCCAGGCACTCACTACTACCAAGGTTTCCGTGAGATCCGGTGGGAATCCGTTGCTTTGGCCATTGAGGCTCATGTCAATGGTGCTCACTTTGGTTCCAAAACGCCGGCCGAGGCAATCAAAGAAATCATGGGCAAGCTCGTTATGCGTGATGGTTTCAAGATCTCCACAGGCATCAGTTATGTCATTGAGGATTGGTCAAACACACGCTTTGCACTTGGTGACGTGCAAGAGACTGCCAACAGACTTCGCTCCACTCTCTCCGACTCTCAGGAAGAGCGTCTATGCGATCGCTCCATCCAAGCATCAACCGACTGGATCAACCATCCAGACTATTCACCGGATCGCGCCGAGCACTTCCGTCCTGATATGGAATGACCATGAAACCTACACGAATCACTTTCATTGAACTCGAAGAACACTTTGAGATCTACGTCGACAAAGCAGCTGAGGGCGAGACCTTCGTCTTCGAGTATGGCGGAAAAGACTTTATCCTCACAGGATTTAGTCAACCGGTTTTCCCTAACCGACTTATGGGCACTGACTAGTGTTCAAATACTTTTTCACCTTTCTGATCTCTCTACTCATTTTTGTTGAGTACATCCACATAAACCACCACACGCATTGCCCTACATGCAAGTCGTGCAGTTACTAAACCAGGGTAAAACCACATGACAGCAAACTACGCGGCTGAAACCGCGCCAGAACTTATGGACGCGTTCACCTTTGAGTGCGATAAACAGCGACGCCTTTATGA
>PIVM01000213.1 GCA_003353945.1 Gammaproteobacteria bacterium | reverse complement strand
AGATCCTTTAAATTTAGCTATATCGGTGATGCAAATATATTCGACACCATCCTTGGTTGTAGTGGCTATTTCTTGATCGAGCACTTGTAGTTTTGGTTTCATGGTTCGTCCTTGTGTTTTATATACATGAAAGATCGGCTAAAGCGTTACTTCGCCGACTTTCATCAATGTATTTTCTCCCTTTACTAATGCCTTAAAAAGCGGCAGATCATATTGGTACTTTCGCATAATCCCGCCATATACTTTTTTAGCTTCTCCCTTCAATTTTTCTACTGCGCCCTTTCTCAGCTCACTAGCTTCTTTGCGATTAACATCCAATAACAGTTGTTGCACAATCTGCTGAGCGTTGGAAGTGTATCGATGCATTGCATCATTTTTAATGCCCGATACAAATTTTGAGTCATACCCTACTGCAAACATTTTATTCAGAGCCCTAGACAGGCACTCCTTCACATCCAGACCAGCATCAATTACCAGAGTCACCCGCTCTAAACCTGTATCCCAATGTTCTGGCATAGCGTATAAATCGTATACTCGCCCAGTAATTGATCCTTGGTCTGCAATATTGCCTCCAACCAGTAGATTGACACCGCCACCGCCAATTTTTTCAAATTGCCCCACAATATAGGCGGGCTTAGTCAAGCTCTTATCAGTTTCCTTTCCTATCACATAGGATGAAAACTCCTGCCAGCTTTGCCAATGCTGATCGCGAGCACACACCGCATAATCACCATCTTCTTTCCTAATTACTGGCGTATAAGGGTGAGGCCACCATTGAGCATTTCCATCTCGCCCATTTTTGGTAGAGCCATAACTGCCAGTATATTTAACACGGCGAAACTCTTTCACTGATCGAGGAGAGGAACAACCGCAGACATTACAGGTACAAGAATCTTCAATAACGTGAAAGTCAATATGATAAGCCAGTGCAAACAAGCCTCGCTCCAAACCAATATGATGAGCATAATAAATATCTCCTTGCATAGGGTCTTGCCACATCAACTGACAATTAGTCTCTTTGATCTCCCTTTGAGAGTTAAAATAATCGACTGCAATAGTATTCGCCAAAACTGTCGTTCTTAGATTCTTGCCCGCTATCAACGTCGATATTGCACCGCCTCCGCGTATCCCTGTGGCCCCTGTTGGACCAAAACACTCACCTTTGATATTCATGTGAAGATTATAGTTCAACACATGAGTACAGTCTGGACAGACAACCTCTGCATCAACAACCTCGGAAAACAAACCTAGCGCATTAGGAGAGGTTCCACATTCAATACCAGACACTAACTTCGCAATAGGGCCATCAGCAACTTTCCCACTTTTAGGTATCGGCGAGCGCATAAAGCGCTGCTCATCAAACCATTTAATTTCGATTTTCTCTAATGCCAGATTGTACTGCTGTTCAGTCAGGCCTCGTTCAAGGTATCCCTTAAGCTCTGTTAATGAAGGCCTTAATACGACGGTCGTTAACGAGCCTAGCATTTGCAACATAGCCAATTGAGTTTCATCAAAAGCATACTGCAATTGATAATCATGCTCTTAAGTCAACAAAGTTCTTAGTGAAACCTTACCTTCTGTCGTCGAAATAAAGTCATCTGTTAGCAGGTTCATTGACGCCTCCATTCGCAGAACAGACATAAACCGTACGCATGGCGTATTTTCTTGGCAAGTCAGTTGTTAAATCTCGCACTTGTACAATCGCAACTTGGTTATCACCGGACACATCACTGAATATTTGCCCAGATTTCCCATACACCTTTAGCGCATCAATGGGATTTTCTTCTTGTAAGACAACTTCAAACAAGGGGCGAGTCAATGGACAGGACTTTCTACCTTGAAATACTGTAAAAACAGGGGACTTGATCTTTGCAGTCAATACATCAATGGTTTCATCATCCGCAGCAATTGCAAAGGTATGCTCACTGTCACACCAATATTCACGGTAGGTGGGTTTTGTTCCCTTTTGAATTTTCCCCTTTGGGCTCCGAAAATTCTGTACCGTATGGTAATCCACGATTTTTTGGCCGGCATTATTCACCTGCACCGCAATCTTTAGTCTTTTAGACAGTGTGTATAATTCGTTATACCTTGCTCGCTCGATACCAAGAGCGGCCCCCAACATGCCGATTACCGCTGATCGAGTAGGAAAGTGATTGGCCTTCCTTTGTATATCAAAGGTTTGCAAACCATAGGCTGACATACCTTGTGTTTTTAGTATAAGAGTCTTCATGCCTTGGCGCCTATTAGTAGTTGAAGGCAATATCACTTAACATATTAACGGAGGTGATTTTCTCGCTTTTCATCGAGTCGGTCATATCCAATGCGATAGCTTCAGAATCAAGCTCATAACCTTCTGACAATTTTTCGTAATGCTCAACGAGGCTTTCTATGGATTTCTCCATTACTTCACCGGTATTGGGAATCGGTTTCCTAAAGGCATTGGCAAGGGATAAGGGCTGATTAGATTTTGCCACCAGAACAAAATCAGCATGATTGTGCGCTGCAAAGGTCTTCTGCTTGGCCGAAGGGGTGACCTGCGCAAAACACCGAACGATAACATTGACAATCTCTCCTAGCTCTTCTTGAGTTTTATGGGTGTTTCTTGCTAACAAATCAAGATTGATAGAGGCATAGCGGTAAAACACGCCGGAACTAAATTCCGTGGTACCAATATGACCTGACCCTTGTTCCGCTAAATCATCACAGGCGGTAAACCAATCGACTTCGATATCCGCACTGTGTGTGGTTATACTGTGCGCTACACTCATCGCCGCTTCGACATTTCGCTCTGGGCAACTGGCATCCATGCGACCAGATAGAGCAACATCCAAGGTCGGTATTTGAGAAATACCTTTAAGCGCCTTTAACTCTGTGCCTGCATTGACCATATTTATAGCCTCTTTTATAGCGCCAAGAGAGTAAGGCTGAACAGCATCAAAGACACGAACGGTTTCACCCGTTTCCTTGTTTTTTTCTTTTTTTATCTTAGAGCCAAGGTTCATTAACACATCTTCAACTATTTTTGGCTCAACATCCGGCATCTTTTCCACACAAAGTGCCAAAAGATCATCAAATTTGTTCGTACGGACTGAAACTTCATCAACCGCACAACCATAAATTTCACTTTGCCGAATTGATCGCTTTAAGCATTGACTCGATATCCGACTACGCACCGTTCCACCAAAAATGGCGGTTTTTTGCAAGCCAGAATCATCACGATTCATCATGGATGAAGGATGAGAAATTAGAGTATGTATATTAATAAAAGTTGTCATGGTTCTGTTCCCTTTGAATTAAATTAGTCTTGTTCAGCCAAGATATAGTCTTTTAGTAGCGAGCGGCGGGCGTTATCACCCCAAAATTGCGCCAATTTTCCAATACTATCCAGTTTGATAGATTTGCAACGTATCAACTGCCTTTTTAGGTATTCGATCCCGTTCTCTCCACTGCGTGTTATCTGGATAATTTGCTGTTCCTTGACACCTGCTTGCAACAGCGCAGCCGCCACTGATTGTGAAGACTCTTCAGCTTCATCAATATCAGTTCCAACCAACAAGAACAGTATCCGTAAGGTTTGAGCATTGTCAGGTAAACCTGTGAACTTTAGTATTCGGAAATATGCAGGGGAATTGGCCATATTTTTTAAATTACAGCGTTTCAATTCGGCCTGATCACCTCTCGTCAAGCTGCAGTAGGCCTGATACACTTTTTTATACATTGTTCTTCTCCTTTCTATTTAGCTCTGGCCAATGACAATAACCCAGCACCCGCATGCTTCTTTCGGCCCACCCCCATAACGACAGTACTGTATATTTCAGCCGAATTGGTTATCTGCAATACGCCCTCATAAGTGACATAGCGTGCGTTAAAACTGTTGCGACTGGCTACAAGTTTCGAATCTATGGAGGTAACCGTTACGTTCGCCCCAACTAATTTTCGCTGCAACCATTCAATCTGTTCAGATTCATCTTTTATTTCGACGACTCTTCTCTCTTTGCTCAAACGCTTCGCAGGATACGCAACCAACTTGAATTTGAAACACTCACCATTTGATATATTTAAATCAAACGCTTTCGTTTGCAAAACTCTTGCTAAATCACTGCTTTTTGGTACTGACGATGACTGTAACAATGCCACCTGCTGTCCATTCTTTTCACCTTCAATGCGAAACAGGTGGTCTCTTTTTCGATCCGGCGTATTGGGGAATAAACTCCATATTGCCTGGTGCTGGTCATAACTATCAGTGTCCTTTAATCCCACTAGAGAAATGTACATACGCTCAACTCCTTAAGTAAAATATTTGTCTATATCTTGCTGCAAGCGTTCATCAAAAACACCAAGCTCGCTATAATGAATATCTTTTCCTACTACGGCGTTCAAACAATAGTGATTTTCATCCATTTTTCCTTTGGCGTTTTTTTTGGATAATGATACTGTGTTTTTCTCCCTATCCTGCTGCTCTTCATAGTTGCCGTTGTGAAATAAATTTCCATTTGAATCAAACAATACAACCGCTTGTGATAGCTCACCATCACGTGTTAATAAAGCAGAGCGTGGATCAACATCATTAAGCGGTCGAGATGCTTGGTTGCTATACAGCTTGGCGGCATAAAAACTACCTTCCTGCTCATTCTTAAACTTCTCCGCCAATTTGGAGAGAACACCCGGTTCATCGGCATAGCTTTCAGCCCCATGAATGTGGTTAATCGCCTCCCGGTAGCACTTGGGGAAAGAGAGAACTGCATGTTCCTCCAAGTATTGCTGTGTACGGTATAGAACACGGATATTTTTGTAGACATAACCACTACCTGAAAACACGGTTTCGAAATTCTCTGCTGTTTTCTCCAAATCTGGACATATTGTAATAAATAATGGTCGAGAAATTACGTCTGTCCGAAGGGCTAAGTCTGATAACGGGTCTGTACGTTCATGGCGCCATAAGCGCCCCATTCTTTGCATTAAAAACTCAATGGGCGCTATCTGGCTGACCAGTACGTCAAAATCCAGATCTAAAGATTGCTCAACTACTTGGGTAGCAACCAGCAGCCCACCGGGACGGGAAGCCGTTTTCCCATATTTTTTTAGAACATGTTTTTCTCTACGCTGACGATCCTCAAGGGTGTATCGGGCATGAAACAAGTCAATGGTGATATCGCTTTGACTTGAAAGAACCGAATACAATAATTGGGCATCATGGACGGTATTGCAGATTACACCGACCAGTCATGGTAGGGACACTAGTTTCCTAGCGCCCCCCATACAGATCCGGACTTGCGGTTTTCCCGCATCCGGCTCCTCGGTCATACTCACTCTCGCAGTACAAAGCTCCATCGTTACCAC
>PIVM01000078.1 GCA_003353945.1 Gammaproteobacteria bacterium | reverse complement strand
CGCAAGCAAACGGTCTCCACCGACTTTTTAAACAATATGAATGGCCCCGAGGGCCTCTCTTTGGTCGATGAACACAAACTGGAAGAATCACTGGCTCTATCGAGCATGGCCCGCAAAGCTGAAAGCCAGTTAGCGGAAGAACTCTATGCCTTAAATCAACGCCTGACAGCGATTCGTGGCGGCAGCAAGGTTGCTCTCCACCATAGCCCACTGGAACCTGCCGTATTTGCTGAAGCCATACAGATAAGCCTTGCACCTTTATCGCTGGACACCAAATCCAAGCTCGTAATATTCAAGCTTTTTGACAGCCTGATGATGAACTGGCTGGGCAAGTTTTATCATCAACTCAATCAGCGCCTGATTGGTAAAGGCATTCTTTCTCACTTGCGTTACGACGTAATAAAGGATGCCGATAGCTCAGAATCATCAACATCAGAACAAACTCAGCAAGATGCGCTTGAAAACGTCTCGGTCGATAACACCACAAAACTCACACCTGAAGATTTAACACAACAAGCCCTGCTTTTTCAACGTGAGCAAGCCAGTCTGCTGAACCAGCAGCAATTGTTTCAAGCGATCCAACAACTTCAGCTGGAACATCGGCCAGATATCATTACGGTTCAGGCGCCCTATTCACAACAGGAACTCATCAATAGTCTTAGCGCCATCCAATTGCACCATAGCGCTCAGATAGGCGAACCGAACAAACCTGTCCTGATATTCAATGATATTTCAAACCAGTTGAATGCTCAGTTGCACGCAAAGGTCGCCGACAAGAACAAGCAAGTGTCACACCTCGATGCTGACGTCATCGAAATTGTCGGACTGCTATTTAAATATATGCTCAACGATGAGGAACTACCAGACTCTGCCAAAGCGCTGATAAGCTACCTGCACACGCCCTTTCTGAAATTAGCGCTACTGGACAAGGAGTTTTTTCAGCACCCTCAACACCCTGCTCGACGATTATTGAATACATTAGTGGACGCTGGCCAGCGCTGGTTGGAACCCGGCGGTAAACACCGCAATTTAGTTTTGAATCAAATGCGCACCTCGATCTATCGGGTTATCCATGAATTTGACGATGACGCCACGCTGTTTTCAGAACTGCTGCATGAACTTTCCGAGTTTATGCAAAAGCACGAACGTCGTGTTGAAGTCGCTGAAAACCGCGCTCGACAAGCCGCCAAAGGTGAAGACAGACTCCGTGAAATCCGCGCCCTGGTGGTTGAGCAACTCGACCAACGTACTGCGGGCAAGCGCCTGCCCCTACCCATTGTTAATCTACTCTATGAACCTTGGACCAATTACCTATCCTTTAATCTGCTACGCTTTGGCGAAAACAGTGGCGAATATGAAGCAGCGATGAAAGTTGTCGATGAAATTCTCTGGTATATTGAACCCAAGAAAAGCTGGGTTGGCAAAAAGGCTGCGTGCCAGATGAGTGAACCCCTGGAGGAACTGGTTAAAAATGGTTTTGGAACTGTTGGTTATGATGAACAAAAGAGTGCAATTCTTCTCAAATCTCTGCGGCTTTGCCAAAAACTATCTGTTGAGGGTATTGATGACCCAAAGCAGATCGGCCCGATTTACGAACCGGAAGAACATCACCCCACCATCAAACTGACACAGGAAGAACAGAAAGTTGTCGCACATCTGATTTCCCTGGAATTTGGCACCTGGTTTGAATTCCATTTCAAAGACAAGAAACAACGGCGCACAGCAAAACTCGCCTGGTACAATGCCAACACCTTGCATTTTATGTTCGTCAATAAGCTGGGACAACAAATCGCAGTGAAAACTGCCGAAGAACTGGCTAGAGAAATCATTGCCGGAGACACTCAGATTCTTGACTCCGATGAAGGTAAGCCTTTCTTTGAAAAAGCCCTGGAGCGAATTCTGCAGCAGATAAATGTTAACAGCTAATATCAGTAGTGAACATTTATCACTACCCCAATTTAAGAATGCTTAGCCTGGTATTGGCACACAAATTAATGAGAAATATTAAAGGTTAGTCAATGGAAAATAAACGTAAACAAGAACGTAAAGAACTGAACCAGACCATTCCCGTACAGGATGTAATTAACGGCCTTATTATCGGCGAACTGGTTAATATCACTACTAACGGCATGATGGTGATTTCCAACGAGCATATTGAAACCAATTCCATTTTCCAGTTTTCACTACAGCTACCTCGCCCACTGGATGGACAGGACAGCATCGCCCTGGGAGTTGACTGTCTCTGGTGTCGCAAGGTAGAGAATTTTTCCCGTTACTGGGCGGGCTTTCAAGTTATTGACGCATCACCAGATTCCCGCCAACTGATTGATAAACTGATTGCAGATTACGCTCGCAATTGACAGATAAGCAGCGCTCAGGGCTGCGAAAAATGAATTATTACGGCAGCCGGCAGCCCTTAGTTAACTGGGAGTTGATGTACAATAAGTTCTCCTCGTTCGGTGGTTACATAGAACGAGTTATTTCCAGGGTCATCAATCACCGTGACCGGTGGCGACATTGTAGTAATGCTAACCAAGTCATCTACCCATGGTACACTTTGACTGTTGATGGATATCCTTTTAACCCGTAGCCCAGTATCACTCATCACAATAAGTTGATCGTCAATCAGTTTTATGCCTTTGGCTTGTCCGCTATCAACCACATGCGCACTGTCCACAACAATGAGACGCCCGGTGACCGAAACTCCATATCGTCTAAACGTCAATCCTTCTAAAGATAAGCAGATGCCAAAATCTCCGATACCATGATCAGGATGTGGATAGATATCTAATACGGGGCCACTAAATTGCACACTGCTAGGACCACGAACTGCAAAACTGCTAAAACGTACGAGCGTGATCGGTCCAATTTGACCCGTTGCCGCATATTCATTGGACAGATAAGCATAACCATCATCATGAATCACTATTCCTGTATAGTTGCGCCCGCTGCTTAGCGTAACAGTACGAATAATGCGGCCAATTATGTCCGCTTCTTCACTCAAATTCAGAATATGCAAACCACTGTTCTGTGTTAATACATAAGCGTAATTCGAAACCACCGACACACCGACAATATCACTACTAAATCTGTGGGCTCTTTCAGCTTCGGGCGCTTGCGCAAACAGGCTATCAACATTCCATATTTCCAATTGATCTTCGCTATAGATAATCAGCAGATCCCGGTACAACTCAATACCGTGGGCAGACAGTGTCGTGAGAATACTGCCCTTCTTTCTCGGTGCCTTCGGATTTAACACATCGATCACATCAACACCCTGTTCGCCTGACGCCAGGTACAGTGTTTGATCCCTGTAGACACCGCCAAAATTTGCATCAGAGACCTGAAGACTGGTTATTTTCGGGCTGGGTATCGTTTCCCAAGACGAAGGATCGACAGATAAAAGCGTGGAATTATCCCCCGCCAACACGAGTTGGTCATTATGCGCAACAAAACCACTGAACTCACTGAATTCCAAAACAGTATTCTTTAGAGGTTCAAGGGCCTGCGGTATTCCATTTCCGCTGATATCATAACGGTAAATACTGTTATCCTGAGTTAACAGATAAAGTGTATTGTCGCTAATATCAGCATTGATGACCGCTGCACCTATAACATTCTGCGCTTCAACATAAGCGTCTGTGCTATTGATAATATTCAAGGTATAAAGTACGCCAGCGTCACTGGCCAAATACACGCGGCCTGAATTCACATCCTCATTGACTACGATGTGCATTTGTGTCGCTGGCTCAGACTGGTCTAATGACACGGCACTCTGCCATTGGATAGTGCCGCTGCCTTGTTCGCGAACATAAAATGTATCCACTCCGGCCGCATAAACCCTGCTGCCATCCACTTTCATGGCCAGCAGCCTTTCGGAGGTTACATACTCTGTATTTTGAACTAAACCTGTTGCACTAAGCGTCCCTTGAAAAACACCTGTCGGTTCCTCGGACGACTGACCACCAGTAAACACCTGATCACCACTAAAGGCAAAGAGCATGCCAGGCATCACCGATGCCCCCAACTCAGCGACCTTATTCAAAGTCGAGGTTGAGCTGGCCTGCAGAACGTCTATTCTGGGCGTATCATTGAATAAATAGATCCATTCGCCATCAATCCAGCTGCGATAATAAACTTGTGTGATATCTTGGTAGCTATCTAGCCTCTTCAATTCATACGGGTCCGACAGATCAATACGCTGCACCCCTTTACGCCAGGTAATAACAGCTGTCGAAGCCTCAACCACAATATCACTTACAGGTCCTGACAAATCAATTTGACCGGTAACCGGGCCCATTAAAGTCTGATGGGGGAGGAACCTGTCTTCACCCTCTATGAGCGCTTGTATAAATTGGTCTAGCACCTGTGGTCTACGCAGGGCGTCACGACCTCCATCTACCTGCCAATCCATAAAATCCTTTCGATCAATCACATTGTCTTCATTTAAGTCCGCATCTAATAAATGAACGGCCAGTTTATCCATGAAGTTGTTTATTTCCGATGTAGGATATTCGGATTGAATATAATATCTAGAGGCTAGATAGATAGCCTCACTCAAGGCATTGACTTCCCAGCCACCAGCCACCATTTGCTCCTGTGTTAACAGGGCATGCAACGGCTGTAACTTGGGGTATTTCTCTTTGCAGACTTCCTTACAGCTAAGTACAACAATATAGTATTGACCACCAAAAAAATGTGCCGGATCAACATCATAGGAAAAATTGCCACTGTTATCAGAATCGACCACTTCAATATAATCAGGCTGCCCTGCTACAGGTACTATACGCATACCCTCTATGGGTTCATCAAGTGTTACCCGCGCTTGAATTTGCTTATGAGGATCCACTGGCGCAGAATCACTGCTCCCGCCGCCACTACAACCGACAACCATGATAAAGATGATGGGGAATAAACTGAGTATTGTGATATTACGGAAAAACCAACACATACTAAACTACGCGCTCAATAGGTCTGCCAGAGAAAAAGATAATCCTGCCATATGTATTTTTTTGCTAGGAAGTAGCCGTAAAAATTCTTTTTTTGACTTCCCACCAAGTCATAAACTTGCACACTAGTAAACCATATTTAGGGAAAAATGAAAAACCTCTACTCAAAATCCAAACCATTTATGTGAAAAAATTGTTGTATCAAACGAAAAATCATTAACTTAGCGTATAATCCCACAATAATTAAACGGGACATTATGCTTGTCATATATCCGACTTTTATTCATAGTAACGTCAGCATAGCAATTACTACATTTAAGCAGAGAGGATAGCGCCTTGTATCTGGACAAAGCTTCTAAGTCAGAACTGCAAAACATGCTCACTGAAGTCGAGCAGCAGTACCAACAACTCAGCAACGCCGGCTTAAAGCTTGACCTGACCCGGGGTAAACCGGGCAGTGAACAGCTAAGCCTGTCAAATTGTATGGATGGTATTCTGGAAGGCAACTATACAGCCACTGATGGCGCGGATGTTCGCAATTACGGAGGCCTTGATGGTCTGCCAGAGGCCAAATCACTGTTCAGCCAAGTACTTCAGGTATCCAGCGATGAAATCCTGATCGGCGGTAACAGCAGCCTGACCCTGATGTACCAAAGCGTACTATTTGCATGGCGCTTTGGGCTCAGCGGCCCAGAGTCTGCCTGGAACCTGCAGGATAAAACAACGGTTCTTTGCCCTGTACCCGGCTATGACCGGCACTTCAGTATCTGCGAAGATCTCGGTATCAACATGCTCCCCGTTGCCATGAAAGATGATGGCCCGGATATGGATGAGGTGGAAGAGTTGATTAAAACTGATCCTTCGATCAGAGGTATATGGTGTGTGCCGCGCTTTTCCAACCCCACGGGTGTCGTCTACAGTGATGCTGTTGTTGACCGCATTGCCCAGCTCGGCAAGATAGCCAATCCTGCTTTTCGCGTATTATGGGATAACGCCTATGCATTGCATGCGTTTAGAGAGGGTGGCGCAACACTGTCATCTCTAATGGAAAAGTGCAAACAATGCGGCACTCAAGACAGCGTACTGATGTTCGGTTCAACATCAAAAATGACCTTTGCCGGTGCTGGCCTGGCTTATCTTGGCGCATCTAAAACCAATCTAGCTCAATTCAAAAAACACCTGGGTATGTGCTCGATAGGACCCGATAAAGTAAACCAACTCCGCCATGTGCGCTTATTTAACGATTACAACGGCATGCTCAAACATATGGAAAAGCATGCTGCTTTACTGGCACCACGATTTGAGGCTGTGCAAAAGCATCTCAATGAGGCTTTCTCCTCCTCGGATATGGGAGATTGGGGCAATCCACCTGGTGGTTATTTCATCTCATTCGATACGCGCCCTGGCTTGGCAACTGAGACCATCAGATTAGCTGACCAGGCTGGCGTTAAGCTAACACCAGCAGGATCAACCTTCCCATACGGAAAAGATCCTGAAGACTGCAATATACGCTTAGCCCCCAGCTTTCCTAGTCTGGAGGATATCAACAAAGCCATGGAAGTGTTCGTCGTCTGCGTCAAGCTGGCTTCGGTTCGCCAAAAACTGGGCAGCTTGAAGTAACAAGGCACGTTAGGGCTTCGGAAAATGTATTATTCCTGCGGCCTTATTCCTGCAGCCCTTAGCCCTTGGTTTTCCCTGGCGGATTAAAACCCGCCGCTGGAAAAGCTGCCACGTTGCCACTGCTGGTCATTTCAGAAATTTTACCAACGCCCTCTTTTTCCACTTCATCTATGCGGATAACTGCATGCATGGGAATAAAACTGCGTTTGACACCGCTGAATTCATTTTTTAACTTTTCTTCAGACGGATCAACAATCATCTGGGTCTTTTCACCAAACAAAAACTCTTCCGCTTCAATGAACCCGTACATCTCGCTTTGATAGATATCACGGGCAAATATTTCATAGATTTTGTTCTGATTGTAAAAAATCACTTTGTAAATTTGGTTGTCAGTCATCGGTCCACTATCTGCACTATCTGTAGAAACGGCTAATCATACCATAAAATCAACCGCTAACAGCTCTGTCATCTGGGTTTTGCTGGTCAGCATCGGTATAATGTACGCCCTGATTTTTTTTGGAAAGAAAACACCATGTCCGACAAGCCGGTCAAAAAGCTGTTGATCAAGACACACGGTTGTCAGATGAACGAATATGACTCTTCCCGCATACAGGATCTTCTGTATGAAAGTCATCAGCTTATTAGCACCCAAAGCGAAGAAGATGCGGATATCCTACTGCTCAACACCTGTTCCATCCGTGAAAAAGCACAGGAAAAGGTCTTCCACCAACTGGGACGCTGGAAAAAGCTTAAACAACACAACCCCAAGCTTATTATTGGTGTAGGCGGCTGTGTTGCCAGCCAAGAGGGAGAGGCCATTAGCAAACGTGCGCCTTATGTGGATCTTATCTTCGGCCCTCAAACCTTGCATCGCTTGCCAGAAATGATTGATGCTGTCGAACAAGCCGGGGGCGGAAAAGCGGGGGGACAATCCGGACACTCAACCATCGTGGACATTTCATTTCCGGAAATTGAAAAATTTGATCGACTACCGGAACCTCGAGTCGATGGCCCCAGCGCCTATGTATCCATTATGGAAGGTTGCAGCAAATACTGCAGTTATTGCGTCGTGCCCTATACCCGAGGTGAGGAAGTCAGCCGGCCACTGGATGATGTTCTGACCGAAGTAGTACAACTTGTCTCGCAAGGGGTGTGTGAAATTCACTTACTGGGACAAAACGTCAATGCTTATCAGGGACTGAATGATCTCAACGAGCCGATGGACCTGGCAGAGCTAATCACCTACGTAGCGGCAGTGGAAGGCGTTGAACGCATCCGTTTTACAACCTCGCATCCGGTCGCGTTTTCCGATGCATTAATTGATGTCTATGCTGAGGTTCCGCAATTGGTTGGTCACTTGCATTTACCCATACAAAGCGGCTCAGATCGCATCCTGACTCTGATGAAACGCGGCCATACCGCGCTGGAATACAAATCAAAAATTCGTCGTCTGCGCCAGATCAGGCCTAACATCAGCATATCGTCAGATTTTATTATCGGCTTCCCAGGTGAAACCGACGCCGATTTTACGGATACCATGAATCTGATACAGGAAATTGGTTTTGATCACAGCTTCAGTTTTGTCTTCAGCGCACGCCCCGGCACCACCGCCGCTGAACTTAAAGACGAAACACCGGCCACAGTCAAAAAAGAACGACTGGCCATTTTGCAGGCCCGCATCAATCAACAGGTACAACAGATCAGCCGTCGCATGGTAGGGACGGTACAACGTATTCTGGTCACCGGTGTATCCAGGAAGGATCCCGACCAACTGCAAGGTCGCACCGAAAATAATCGGGTGGTAAATTTCTCCTGTCAAGACCACGGCCTGATCGGTCAATTCCTTGACCTGGAGATTACCGAAGCTTTGCCCAATTCGCTTCGCGGCATACAATTCGCGGCATACAAAGAGCAGTAGCGTAGTGACATCGCTGATAGCAACGCAACTGTATGAACTGCATGAGGCTGTATGAGTAAGTACCGCATAAGCCATGCCATTTATCATCCGTGAACGTTATGGCACTTGTGCCATAACATAAGGGTTTTACTTCACAGCAATTGGGTATATTCTAACGGGCCATGAGATTGCCGAGACAGATCGGCTTACTAAAAGACTTTGAGCAACCTACAAGATCCAAACAAAGAGCTGGTGCTAGAACCAGACGACGCCAAGCAACTGGCCAATTTATGTGGCCAGTTCAATGAGCATATTCAGCAGATTGAAAAACGACTGGGTATTGTCATTCATAACCGAGGCAATCGTTTTCAGTTTGAAGGTACTCCTCAGCGGATAACCGCAGCCAGGGAAGTACTGCGTCACCTCTACGACGAAGCCGCTTGCCACAACGATATCACGCCAGACTTGGTTCACCTTTACCTTCAGGAAGCAGGCGTGGAAGACATGCTTGAGCAAGCTGAACCCGCTAAAAACATCAAAGCGATCACGGTGATAAAAACCAAACGCTGCACCATTAAGCCTCGCGGTAAAAACCAGCAGGCTTATGTACGAGCTGTACAGCAACACGACATCAATTTTGGTATCGGCCCGGCAGGAACCGGTAAAACCTATCTGGCTGTCGCCTGCGCTGTAGCAGCATTGGAAAGCGATCAGGTAAGACGAATTCTATTGGTGCGCCCAGCGGTTGAAGCGGGTGAAAAACTGGGGTTTTTGCCCGGTGATCTCAGCCAGAAAATTGACCCCTACCTACGACCGCTTTACGATGCCCTGTATGAAATGCTCGGCTTTGAAACCGTGGGCAAGCTTATTGAACGCAATATTATCGAAGTCGCACCTTTAGCCTATATGCGCGGACGCACGCTTAACAATGCTTTTATCATTCTTGATGAAAGCCAGAATACGACGCGTGAACAGATGAAAATGTTCCTGACCCGTATTGGTTTTGGCTCCACCGCAGTCATTACCGGTGACATCACACAGATTGACCTGCCAAGAGGCACCGAATCAGGCTTGCTGCACGCCATGCATATTCTCGACGGGGTTGATGAAATTGGGTTCACGCATTTTCTGGCCAAAGATGTTGTGCGCCATGCCCTGGTGCAGCGTATTGTGGAGGCTTATGATTACCATGAACCGCCGCCAAAACGTTATACCCAGAAAGAACCTGTAGCAAAACAACCGGTGATAAAAAGGAAGCACTGATGATCGTGCAGGTGGATATCGACAGGACCAGTCAATCGGAACCTGCACCAACGGATGAAGACATTCACAGATGGATCGATACGGCTGTTCATCTACTTATCAAGCTGGCACAAAACCAGCCTCATCCTAACGAAAAAATCTCCTGCAAAAAGCTTGATAACCATTGTGAAGTCAGTGTTTGCATCGTTGATGACGCCGAAATGACCTTGCTAAATGAGCGCTATCGACATATCAAGCGACCCACTAATGTATTGTCTTTTCCCGCTGACTTGCCTGACGAGGTCGATTTACCCCTATTAGGCGACATTGCCATCTGTGCAAACATTGTCAATCAGGAAGCCCAGCAACAGGCCAAAGAAAACGACGCCCATTGGGCTCATATGTTGGTCCACGGCACCCTGCATTTACTTGGTTACGACCATATCGATGAAAAAGACGCAGAACTAATGGAAGACACGGAGAGAGAAATCCTACACCACATGGGCTTTCCCGATCCTTATCAAGATGCCAGCTGCAATAATCCGCAATTCCCGCTAAACACCTTATCTGGAGACCCATTAAGCTCATGAGCGAAGATCGCACCAACAACGATCCAGGCGATAAATCCTGGATCGAGAAAATTGCCCACGCGTTCAGTTCGGAACCGAAAACGCGAGACGATCTGATGGCGGTTGTGAAAATCGCCAGACAAAATGAAGTTATTGATGACGAAGTATATTCCATCATTGAGGGCGCCACGGAAGTGGCCGATATGCAAGTGCGCGAAGTCATGATACCGCGCAACCAAATGGTCGTGGTCAAATCTGAAAACAATATTGAGAAATCGCTTAAACAAATCATCGAATCAGGTCATTCACGTTTTCCGGTTATCGGGGAAAGTCTGGATGAAATTCAGGGCATCATGCTGGCCAAAGACCTGTTACCACTGGCCTTAAAAAAACGTATCGACCTGGTCAATATTAAAAAACTGATACGACAAGCGAAAAAAGTACCTGAAAGTAAACGTCTCAATGTACTGCTAAAAGAATTCCGCGAACAAAAACACCATATGGCGGTCGTGATTGACGAATACGGCAGTGTGGCCGGCTTAATCACCATAGAGGATGTGCTGGAAGAAATCGTCGGCGAAATCGAGGATGAATACGATGAAGAGACGGATCCTTTTATTAAAAAGCTTTCGACTAACGATTACATGATTAAATCTTTAACACCGATTGATGACTTTAACGATATGTTTCATTGCGAGTTAAGCGACAAGGATTACGACACTATCGGCGGTTTGCTGATGCAAACATTTGGCCACGTTCCCAAACGCAATGAAACAGCGAACATCGACAAGTTTCATTTTAAAGTACTTAACGCAGATAATCGCCGGGTTCATTTGCTACGCATGTCCGTGGAATCAAAAACTGCCATTCAGGAAAATAACTAAGCAATGCAGTTTGTGCTGAAAATCCTAACGGATCCGGGTCGACGCAGTGATCTACCCGCTCTGTGCGCTGGCATTCTAATCACCTTATCCCTGGCACCCTTTAAAGCATGGCCATTGGCGATACTCGCTATTACCCTATTTGCATTATCACTGCAAAACACCACACCCAAACAGGCCGTCTGGCGAGGCTGGGTATTTGGCGCTGGATTGTTTGGCAGTGGTGCCTCCTGGGTCTACGTCAGCATCCATCTGCACGGCCATGCGCCCATCCCTCTGGCAACTTTGTTGACCACAATATACTGCGGCGGCCTGGCCTTGTGCATTAGCCTGGTCAGTTATTTCTACGTGCGCTTTTTTCGCAACGACAACGCCGGGCTGCTACTGGCGCTACCCACCTTATGGGTATTGGGCGAATGGTTTCGCTGCTGGTTTCTCACCGGATTTCCCTGGTTGTTTCTTGGCTACGGGCAAGTCGACGGGCCTTTGTCAGGCTGGGCACCCATCATTGGCACGCTGGGCATAAGCTGGCTTTTGGCATTCACCGGCTGCGGCCTTGCCCGACTTGCACTAAAGCCCGACCACACCGCCCAATTAATTCTCGGTGCATTAATCCTGTTCTGGCTTGTCTCTCCAGGTTTGCAGCCCATTAACTGGGTAACACCACGCGACAATGGTCGCCTCACAGTCGCCTCTATCCAGGCCAATATTCCGCAAGAGGAAAAATGGCGTCCTGAACAGCTGCAACCCACATTACAACTCTATCGCTCCATGTCGGAACAACTGTGGGAAAATGACCTTATCATCTGGCCTGAAACAGCCATTCCCCGCGTCTATCACCGGGCTCGCGGTTTTATCTCACAAATGGATGCAGCCGCCAAAAAACACAATACCGCCATTATCAGCGGCATTCCCTATAAGGAACCGGCCAGCAATCAGTATTACAACAGCATCATTGCTTTTGGCAACGCCGAGGGTATTTATCACAAAAAACGCCTGGTACCGTTTGGCGAATACATTCCACTTGAAGACTGGCTGCGTGGCGTGATCGAGTTTTTTGACCTACCCATGTCCAATTTCAGTGTCGGTCCCGATAGCGGTGCCCCTCTCACCGTGAAAGGTTTTCAATTGGCGGCCTTTATCTGCTATGAAGTGGTCTACCCCAACCTGGTAGCCAACACCGCGCCTCAAGCCGATTTTTTCCTCACTATCAGTAATGACACTTGGTTCGGGAAATCTCACGGGCCGCTACAACATTTCGAGATGGCCCGAATGCGCGCACTGGAGAATGGCCGACAACTGATTCGAGGCACCAATAATGGCGTTTCGGCTCTGGTGGATGAAAAAGGCCGTGTGATTAAGCGGATTGAACAATATACCCAAGGCACACTGCAAGGCGAGGTTGTTGCCATGCAAGGCACGACACCCTTTTCCCGCTGGGGGCACACGCCGGTGATCATCGCCGCGTTAATGCTGCTGGCAAGCTTGTTACTGTGGCGCAGACAGACAAAACAATAGCGCCACGGCCCAACTCTGAGTTATCCTACTCGCCGTTATTTTCTCCTTACTTATTTTAATTCTACGAGAGTTTTGTATCCCCAATGGACGAGCAATTTCCTCCGCAAAAAGTTGAAGCCCAGGCCCAGGCCTATTGGCAACAACACCGCAGCTTTAATGTTGATGTTGACACCGACAAAGAAAAATTTTACTGCCTGGCGATGTTTCCCTACCCCTCTGGCAAGCTGCACATGGGGCATGTACGCAACTACACTATCGGCGATGTGATCGCCCGTCACCAACGCATGCTGGGCAAAAACGTCATGCAGCCCATGGGGTGGGATGCCTTTGGTTTGCCTGCGGAAAATGCCGCCATCAATAACAATACGGCACCGGCACGCTGGACCTATGAAAATATCGCCTATATGAAAGACCAGCTTAACAGCCTGGGCTTTGCCTATGATTGGGATCGCGAACTGGCCACTTGCGATCCAAACTACTATCGCTGGGAGCAATGGTTCTTTACCAAGCTATTTGAAAAAGGGCTGGTATACAAAAAAACCTCCGCTGTGAACTGGTGCCCCAACGATCAGACCGTACTGGCCAATGAACAGGTCATCGACGGCTGTTGCTGGCGCTGCGACACCGTGGTGGAACGCCGAGAAATCCCCCAGTGGTTTATCAAAATCACTGATTACGCCCAGGAATTGCTGGAGGATCTTGAACAGTTGGATGAATGGCCGGAGCAGGTCAAGACCATGCAACGCAACTGGATTGGCCGCTCAGAAGGAGTGGAAATGCAGTTTGGTATCGCAGATCCAGACGGAAACAGCGATGATGACTTTGCAGAAACCTTAAGCGTTTATACCACCCGACCCGACACACTGATGGGCGCAACCTATGTCGCCGTGGCCCCACAACATCCACTGGCGCAGCAGGCCGCACGGAATAACAGTGAACTGGCTGCCTTTATCACCCGACAAAATGCCATCAAAGTGGCTGAAGCCGATATGGCCACGATGGAAAAAGAAGGTATGGATACCGGGCGCAAAGCCATCCACCCCATCACTGGCGCGCAAGTGCCGGTGTTTGTCGCCAATTTTGTCTTAATGAGTTACGGCTCAGGCGCGGTCATGTCCGTACCCGCCCATGATCAACGCGACTGGGAGTTCGCCAAGAAATACGGCGTGCCTATCCAGCAAGTCATACAACCCCTCAACAGCAAGACAGAATGCGATATCAGCAAGGCTGCGTTCACCGAGCATGGAGAACTGGTTAATTCGGGCGAGTTCACGGGTCTCAACTTCGATCAGGCCTTTAATGCCATTGCTGACAAGTTGATGGAACTGGGACGCGGTGAACGCAGTATTAATTACCGGCTGCGCGACTGGGGCGTCTCACGGCAACGTTACTGGGGATCACCTATACCCATGTTTAGCAGTGAAGACGGTGAAGACATTCCCGTCCCTGCAGACAGGCTTCCCGTCATCCTGCCAGAAGATGTCGAACTCGACGGAGTGCAGTCGCCCATTAAAAAAGATCCCAGCTGGGCCAAGGCTGAGCTTAATGGCAAAGCACTGCAAAGAGAGACGGATACCTTCGACACCTTTATGGAGTCCTCCTGGTACTACGCCCGCTTTGCCTGCCCCCAGTTCAATGAGGGCATGCTCGATAGCGATGCGGCCAATTACTGGTTGCCGGTGGACCATTATGTTGGCGGCATTGAACATGCCATCCTCCACCTGCTCTACGCCCGCTTCTTCCACAAGCTGATGCGTGACATGGGCCTTGTCAACAGTGACGAACCCTTTAAGCGATTACTTTGCCAGGGCATGGTGGTGGCAGAAACCTATTTCCGCACGGACGATAACGGCAAGAAAATCTATTACTCACCACAGGAAGTGGACGTACAGCGCGACGACAAAGGCCGCAGCACGGGCGCCATACTGATGAGCGACAATCAGGCGGTGAGCGTTGGCAGCATTGAAAAAATGTCCAAATCAAAAAACAATGGCGTCGATCCGCAGGGCATGATTGATCGCCACGGTGCTGACACCGTGCGTCTGTTTATGATGTTTGCCGCCCCCCCTGAGCAGTCACTGGAATGGTCTGATGCCGGTGTAGCCGGCGCACATCGCTTCCTGAATCGTCTGTGGCGACTGGTGGCAAAACACATCAAATCAGGCACACCGGGCGAACGGCTTCCTGCTGATCTTGATGAAAAACAACAGGCACTGCGCCGCAAAACCCATGAGACTATCCAAAAGGTCAATGACGACTACGGGCGTCGCTATACCTTTAACACCGCTATCGCGGCGGTCATGGAGTTATGCAACAATATCTCGCAATATCAGGCCAACAGCGCAGAGGATCTGGCCGTGGCAAGGGAGGCCGTCGAAGTTGCCGTGCTGGCACTGGCGCCCATCTGCCCGCATATTTGTCATGCCCTGTGGCAGCATCTTGGCCACGATAACGCCATTATCGATCAGCCCTTACCCGCTCTTGATGAAGCTGCACTGGTAAAACAAACCGCCCAGCTGGTCATCCAGGTAAATGGCAAGGTACGCAGTAAATTGGAAGTGCCTTTGGATACAGACCAGGCTCAACTCGAAGCAATGGCCAAAGAAGATGTCAACGTTTTGCGCTTTATTGAAGGTAAAACCGTGCGGAAGATTATTCTGGTTCCTAATAAGCTGCTGAACATCGTTGCCAATTGAGAGCAAATCGGATCAGGCAATGACGAAGAATCGAAAATCCCAGGGTCAAAAACCCAAGGGCAACAAAAAGATAAGCACCTTCGTGGTACTTATCATCCTGATCAGCTTTTTAAGTGCCTGTGGTTTTCACCTGCGTGGCAGCGCAAAACTCCCCCCGCAATTGAGTGAACTCTGGGTGAGCGGCGAGAATGCTTACGGTCCCCTCGCATTATCACTAAAACAAATGCTCAGTCATGCTGGCGTCAATATCACGGTCGATGCCCGGATCGTTTTGTATATCAGCGAAGAAACGCAGGAAAAACAGCGCATATCGGTGTCAAAGTCTGCTTATGTTGACGAGTACCGTTTAATCAGTCGCGTCAGTTTTGAGTTAAGACGAGCATCAGGCATCACTGTAACGAACACAGAAACAGTGTCTGCCCAAACGCTCTATCAGGACAATGCCAGCAACCCTGCCAGCAAGGCCAATGAAGAACGTCAACTGCGTGAAGATTTAATTAATCAGCTGGCTTTGCAAATTGTACGACGCCTGAGTGCGACAAACATGTCGTCAATCGATTTATCCAACGCTTCCAGTGACAAACCGGCCACTCCTGATTCAACAACTGATACCGACACAGACCCGGAAACAAATCATGCTGCAAGTACGGGAGAAAATTAAGTCATGCGGCTGCGCTCCGAGCAACTCAGCAAACACCTGAGCCAATCACCCGCTCTGATTTATTTTGTATCCGGTGACGAGCCGCTGTTGATGCAGGAAAGCTGTGATACGATCCGTAAATACTTCCGCGAGCAGGGCTTTAGCGAACGTGATGTCATGCATGTTGAAAGCGGCTTTGATTGGCAACAATTGCTGGGCTCCGCTCGCAGCATGTCACTATTTGCTGAACGCAAACTCATTGAATTGCGCCTCAACAATCCAAAGCCTGGTGATGCTGGCTCAAAAGCCCTGCAGGAATATGTGAAAGACCTTAACCCGGACACGGCGCTGTTGATATCCTCGTCCAAGATAGACGCGGGCACACAAAAAACCAAGTGGTTTAAAGCGATTGAGCAACATGGCGCTGTTATCCAACTTTGGCCAATCGATGCCAGACAACTCCCCAACTGGATCAAACAACGCCTGCAACGCCATGGCTTGCGTGCTGATACCGACGCTTTGCGGCTTATCGCCGAAAAAGTCGAAGGCAATTTATTGGCAGCAGCGCAGGAAGTTGACAAGCTTGCGTTAATGGCAGACAACGACGTCATCACAGCGCAAGCTGTCTCAGATGCAGTCGCAGATAACAGCCGCTACAATCTTTTTGCTTTGGTAGACAATTGCCTAGCCGGACAAGCAAAAGAGGCATTGCGTGCACTGCATGGCCTGCAAGCCGAAGGGGGTGAGCCCACGGTGATTTTATGGGCCTTTAGTCGTGAAATACGATTACTGCAGGATGCGCGGTTTATGTTGGATCAGGGGCAATCCCTGAGCCACTTTTTTAGCAAGCAACGCGTCTTTGAGAAACACAAACCACTGATGCAATCAGCCCTTCGGCGTTTAAGTGCAAATGATCTTTTCACCATGCTGCAACAATGCCAAAAGATTGATCTTAGCATCAAGGGCATGCACCAAGCCTCAGTATGGGATGAACTCGATCAACTCATTATGCAGCTTGCAGGCAAGCCCATCGAAGTTCTCTAAACCCAGCTGATCAGCTCCCAACATACCCCTCTTACACTGGTCAGATACCAATTCCAAACTATACTTTTTAGTGTGTCGTCAACGAATCGAGCCAAGGATATAGATCTGACAAGTCTGATCAACCCGTTTCGACGCCATTATTATGTAATAAAACAATTCAAGGAATAGGGATATGACGCTAACAGTAGAAGACATCATGCAAAAAGACGTCGTCACCTTCTCACCCACTTTGGGGTTGGATGTACTGGAGCAGGAATTGTCACAATGCGGCGTCAGTGGCGCACCGGTTGTAGAAAATGGTATCGTCGTTGGTGTTGTCAGTCGATCCGATATTGTTAAACAGCTCAGTGTAGAGCAAACCTGTGCCGTGCTGGCCTATGATTATTATGAAGCGCCGGTACTTTATAGTAACGAACGTGTTGATGTCGATGAAATCGGCAATGCGGTAGGCCAACGCATTGAACATCTGACAGTCAGCGATGTGATGAATCACACTATTATTTCCATCTCTCCGAACCTGCCTCTCATTAAAGCGGCCAATCTACTGCTGGAAAAAAAAGTGCATAGATTATTGGTTTTGGATGACGGCAAGCTCGTTGGAATCCTTACAACCACTGATTTTGTCCGGCTCTATTCCAGCCAAAACAAATAAAATCAGTGCAATGCGCAAGCTTATTGCACTCTACATATCTGACACACTAATGACATGGGACACACCAGCGCGCCACCTTCTATGGCTGCTACTCAGCATCAGCACTGCTTTTTCAATCAACGCCTGCAGCAAACCCGAGGCGGAACAACAAATCCTTGCTCACATTGATACGATGCAAAACGCATTGGAAGAAAAAAAAGCCAGCGACGTTTTACAATTTATAGCAAAAGATTTTCAAGGTTCACGTCAACTTAATCGCCAACAGATCAAGCGCATTTTGTTAGCGCAGTTTATAAAGCACCAACGCATTACTGTATCGCTCACACCCGTAGTGATCAAAATGGATTCTGCCAACTCTGAACGGGCTACCATGCACACCACGGCTGTCGTCACTGGCGGTTCTCGACTACTCCCTGATGACGGGCGACTCTACCAAATCAATGGTGAATGGCGTTTAGTCGGTGGTGACTGGCTTTTGTATAGCGTGGAATGGCAATAAGACAAAATCGCATCCCGCTTATTGGCATACTGAGTTTGGGGTGGTCTAATAGCGCTGCACATTACACATTAAGGAACAATTATGAAAACAAGAGCAGCCGTCGCCTGGGGTCCTGGCCAAGCATTAACGATTGAAGAAGTTGATTTACAGGAACCCCAAGCAGGAGAAGTTTTAGTCAAACTGATTGCAACAGGCGTATGCCACACCGATGCTTTCACCTTAAGCGGTGATGATCCTGAAGGCATCTTCCCCAGCATTCTGGGTCACGAAGGCGCTGGCATTGTGCAAGCGATTGGCGAAGGCGTTACCTCAGTATCGCCGGGTGACCACGTTATTCCGCTATACACGCCCGAGTGCGGCGAATGCAAGTTTTGCAAATCAGGTAAAACAAACTTGTGTCAATCCATTCGAGAAACACAGGGCAAAGGTGTTATGCCTGATGGGACTTCACGTTTTTCAAAAGATGGAAAACCCATTTTTCATTTTATGGGCACATCAACATTTTCAGAACATACCGTACTGCCTGAAATTGCCGTGGCAAAAATCAATAAAGAGGCACCGCTCGAAAAAGTGTGTTTATTGGGTTGTGGGATATCGACCGGCATTGGAGCCGTACTGAATACCGCCAAAGTTGAAGAAGGCGCGACGGTCGCTGTTTTTGGCTTAGGCGGCGTCGGATTGAGCGTTGCGCAAGGCGCAGTCATGGCCAAGGCGTCTCGTATTCTCGCTATCGATATCAATGAAGATAAATTTGACATGGCCAGACAGCTGGGGGCAACGGACTGTGTCAATCCAACCGATTACGATAAGCCCATCCAGGATGTTATTGTCGAATTGACAGAAGGCGGCGTTGATTATTCTTTCGAATGTATAGGCCTCACGGAAACCATGCGTTCAGCTCTTGAGTGTTGTCATAAGGGTTGGGGGGAATCGACGATTATCGGTGTCGCCGGCGCCGGTCAGGAAATTTCCACACGCCCATTCCAATTGGTGACCGGTCGAGTATGGAGAGGCTCTGCATTTGGCGGTGTGAAAGGACGCTCCCAGTTACCCGACTATGTTGAGCAGTATCTTCGTGGTGAAATTAAGGTCGATGAAATGGTGACCTATACCATGCCGTTAGAAGAGATTAATAAAGCATTTGATTTGATGCATAGCGGGAAATCTATTCGGAGTGTTATTATTTTTTAGTCTTTACCGCAGCGAGAGAGGGAGCCATGCGCCAGACAGAACAGTGGCATATTAGTCAATAACTCCCTCTCTAAATAACTTTTTCATACCGTTGGGTCTCGCACATTTTTCAGAACATAGGCGACAAATTTCGACTGCAGCTGTTCGCTGGCAACAAGCTGTTCCATCACCGGAAGACGACATAGCGCTTGTACAACATTGTTAAGAAATCGGCTGAAGGGATTTATTCCATTGGTGATACAGGGCCTGCTGGCGGCGGCGTATTCTATATCTCCAACGGCGGTCAAAACGGCTTGGAAGCAGCGCGTGATGACTTGGCTTGGCCTAGCGGTGAGCTTTGGTATTGGGGATGTGGCGGCACTGAGATCACTGGAGCTGCAGGCACCGCTATTGGAACCGGCGCGATAAATACCGCTGATATTTTAGCCGCTTGCACTGAACCCAATGTTGCGGCAAAAGGGGCCAGTGATTTTACCTTAAACGGATATGATGATTGGTTCTTAGCATCAAAAGACGAAATGAGCGCATTGTATGCAGCAAGGTCAGCTGTAGGTGGTTTTACTACTAACACTATTTTTTGGACTTCTTCTCAGGACTCTGCTGCCAATGCTTGGAACACAAGGATCAACACTACCGGCTATCAACAGCCAAAAACTAAGACCTTATTGTATAAGGTGCGTCCCATCCGGGCTTTTTAACCAGTTAACCCATTAGGTAATGTGTTATTACTGCGAGGCGGTCAATTTTATTATGGTACTGTATGACAACCTACCAACATTCAAAGGGAGTCCGAGTACCTTTGAATACTACCGCCCGGTATGTGCGGCAGTGAGTAAGTTGATAGATGCCAAAAAAATTGGAAAATTGGAATGCTTGTGGCTGCAGTTAGTATGCAGCCACAAGCCATGCAAGCCCGCTGTGATAATGCTATTTAACTGCTGCGGAACCTTTATCAGGTTCCGCGCTATTTTTTACGAAACAACGACAAACAGGAATAGTAACCCCGACCATAATCAAAAGGTCAACTGAAAAAAAAGCGGGAGATAAATAATCTCCCGCTCATTGGTGTACTTTAGGGCAACTCAGTCTCAACAACCGGCCATGGGCCTGCAGAAACGGGTTGGGCCGGAAGAGTTCCGGTTGCCAAGTTCTCATACCCACCGCTGTACCAATCCCAAATAGTGGTTGGGCGCGCTGCTAGAGCATCCTGACCGACATCCTCCGCAGTGAGAGGGGCACTCATCGTGAGAACCGCCGTAGCGTTACCAGCGATATGAGCAACGCTGATAATTGTTCTTGGATTGTTTCCACCTTTATCAAAAAACCAGAAATCATTTACTTCAAGAGCATCCGTAAGATTCGAGTTTGAATAGATGCCGGTAGAGCCCGAACATACGTCCGGACGGAATGTCACCAACAGTTGATTGCTGCCGATATTCCCTTCGACACTCTCAATTTCAGGCGTAAATGTAGGAGGCTCAAAGCTGCTCTCATCCACCGCCTCTGTGATCATCAGCTATGTGGCAGAACCACTTTAAGCGCCCATTGATAATGTTCGCTATGGGTAAGATCATCGTTAACAACATAATGGAGTAAATATTTTTCCGTCCGAGTACTAATATCTGCCAAATCTTCATCGCCAGCTGTCGCATGGAAGGACAAGAAAAACAAAGTAACGAAAATTATCAATTTGCTAGGCAATTTCACTATCACATCTCTCCCTTTTCGATTGCAGTGCTAAGATATTCTTTCTTGCCATCGCATTATCCAGACAAAATATGCCAGTATAGACCATCCATGATAACTCGTATTCTCAAATCGGTAGATTCTTTCCTTTATGAGGAAACAGGCATGACTTTCGTTTTTACAGGTAATTGTTTAGACTCTTGTATACAATATTGACCGCTCACATAAAATCAATTTTAACCATATTCAGCTGAACGCGTTTCTCAAATACAGACAATCCAGCCAAAGCCAAATGAAAGCAAATACCCCCAAAAACGATTCTCCGCGTATTCGACGCGAGAACAAAACGATTTCCGTCATGCTGCAGCTCTTTTGCAACGACAATCACCACACAGCTAAAGATACATTATGCGATGAGTGCGAAGCGCTTTTAAGCTATGCACTCAGGCGCATTGACCGATGCCCCTACCAGACTGACAAACCAACATGCGCAAAATGCCCGATTCACTGCTATCATAAGGACCGCCGCGAGGAGATGAAAAAAGTGATGCGCTATTCCGGCCCTAGGATGATACACCGTCACCCACTGCTGGCCATATTGCATATTCTTGAGGGCTTTCGCAAAGTAAAAGATATTCGAAAAAAGAAGCTGTAGACGTAAGTACTTAGAAAAAACAAAAACCAGTCACCCCAATTCAACGAGATAGCCCAATAAAAAAAACGGCCGTCATTGAATCTCCTTTATGGCCTATATATTCCTCACAAAAAAGCAGTGGTTATCTGAGTTTGAACCGTGCCAATTTCAAACAAACCTATCTCAACAGGCTAACCATTTTCTTCACGGTAAGTTCAACCTAGACATCATGTATTGATATGGGAGGACAAGCGACAAATGCTGCGTGACCGATGGGGTTATTTCGATTTTTATTATCTTATTTAAGATTGAGTATCAAATATTATAAGTGAGTGTAAGGAATCGCTAGCGCCCCCGTATTATTGCCGAGCTGGCATGACTGCGATTTACCTATGCGAAAACAATGCCTTATCATATCCTTCGTTAGGCTTAGCCACCTCAGCAGCCCCTATTTTTATCAGGATATTGGCCAGGTGATTCAACATCGGATCTTCATAATCCGGTTCGCCATCTCGCAATAGCAAATCAGAAACACGGTTCATAGCCAGTCGGCGACGCTGCAGTGTGGTTGGACTGGGGTCTTCCGAATACTCCTTATCGGCATCGTCAAATGCATCAAATGCCCGCTCAATAAGGCTACTTTCTTCTTGATCATTCTGGAGATACAGCATAATTAACTCCTTTGTTAATTACTTTAAGCTTATCTCAGGCATGAGTTGCTGCAAGTTAGAATAGGCGGATGTGGTGATTTTTCGTCCGGACTGAGATGCAATTCTCAAATGGGCCGTGGAGTTGATTTGAGGGTGTGTTTACTAAGCGGGGACGCCGACCTTAGGTCAGCTGGGTATCCCAAGGCGGCTGTCCGAGAATAAAAAAGGTAGAAATTGCGTTATGCGACAGCTGGTTTGGTAGTTTTTTTAGCCTGCGGCTTGCGTTTTTTCTTCGGCGTTATCAGGCGTTTTACCAGTTTTTTCTCATCTGCCAGTAATTTCTTCAATAATGCTTTCTCTGCCCTGCAGGCAGTTACCAGCATTTTTTCTTCTGCCTTAATAATGCGTTTGATTTCAGCATTGACATTTTGGTATGTTTTTTTAATGCCGGTGAAATCCAGTTTCAATTGCTTCAGCTTCTGTTGGGTTGCTTTTCTATTTTCACGAGCTTTGGCTACTGCATTTTTTGTGGCTTTTGTACTCTTCGATTTTGCCGCCTTTTGCTTATCCGCTAAATTTTTGTTGGCCTTTTTTACAGTAATCATTGCTTTTTCAATGGATGACTCTATCCTCTCCAGTGTTTTTTGACTGCTGGCCAGAGTTTTCTCCGCGTTCTTTTTCATAGCGTCAATGCTGGAGAAAGAATAGCGGTTTGTTAGCTGATTCGCAGCCGTAGATTTTGTATTATTTTTACGGACTGGCTTTTTCGTGGCAGATGTTTTTTTAGTAACGGGCTTCTTTTTGGTGGCAGCCATAATGGTTTCCTTTGTTACTGTTAATATGATTTGTTAGAGTTTTTTAGTGTATATCATGAATTTGTTTTTTTCCTTACAAAACCGGCAAAAGAATTGCGGAATTTGCAGGTTTGTTCAACCATATGCAGTTCTCAGAATCAAATATATATTGGGTTTGTTAAGGACTCGGAGAGTTTGTTTTTCGCGATCCTGATGTGCTCGTTTGCTACCAGCACATTTATTTTGATCCTAAAGATACTAGTGCAGCGTCTCATTGAATTGATGCTACCTTTTCGCACTTTAACATATTGGCCCAAGCGTGGGGGTGGAAGAAGCCCATCAAATCAATTTTCCATCAGGGTACGCACCTGCTGCT